>DASYWL010000163.1:0-37013 GCA_035936055.1 Thermomicrobiales bacterium | reverse complement strand
GCTCGGCCTCGACCAGCAGGCGAGCCGACCGGTCCACCTCGGCACGGTCGGCGCGCGGCCGGGAGAGGGGGAACCGATCGGTGAGACGCTCGTCACTTTGGCGGGCGACTCTCTCCAAGACGTCATTCTCGAGCGAGTCTTCGGGCATGGACAGATGCGAGGCGCCCGGTCGACCGGAAATCGCCATGCGAATGGCCCGACGAAGGGCATCGTCCATCGAGTCCGCCGCCAGCACGCGTTCCGTCCAACCGGTGACGGGGCGGAACAGCGCCACCTGGTCGAGCTCTGTCAGCACATTCCAGTGCTGCTGGGACACTGGCGTGTCGGAGGTCAGGCAGAGAACCGGCACGGCGGAGCCATGGGCCTCGGCCACCCCGGGCACGCTGTAGGTCGCCCCACCGCCACTCGGACCCTCGCAGATACCGAGCCGGTACGATACGCGCGCGTAGACGTCCGCCATAAACGACGCGGAACGCTCGTCGCGTGTCATCACATGCGTGATCGCCGGCTCGTGGTATAGCGCGTCATAGAACGCCATACCCGTATCCCCCGGGAGGCCGAACATATGCTCCACACCATGCGCTCGGAGGGTTTGCACGAGCAGTTCTGCACCGTTCATTGGTTCCCAATCCCCTTCGTAGACCGGCGTGTCAAATCGCGTGTCTCAACCCGATGTAGACATCATTGACGTTCGTTCCGGTAGGACCCGGGACGAGCAGAGCCCCGATCGCGGCGAGCGCGCCGCCGCTGTCGCTCCGCTCCATCGCATCAGCCGGCTCGATGTCGGCCTCGCGCAGCTCGCGGACGGTAAGCTCATCCACTATCCCACCGGCGGCATCAATGCTTCCATCCTGCCCGTCCGAAGCCAGGCTGGCAACAGTCGCGGTGAGGCGCTTGGCTTCGAGATTTATCGCCGCTGCGAGTGCAAACTCGGTATTCCGCCCACCGGCGCCGTCGCCGCGCACCGTGACGGTCATCTCCCCTCCACCGAGGATGACGTCCGCCGCTGAGCTCTCAAGCGCCTCGACCCACGCATGGGCCTGTTCGCGCGCCTCGCCCTCGCGCTCGTGCCACACTCGCTCCGTAGTCAGTCCTTCCTGGGCAAAGAAGTCCTCGACCGCCGCGACGAACGCCTCATTGTCACCGACAACGCGGTAGAGACCGCGCTTACCTGCCTGTGGCGCGTCGGGTCGCTCGCCAGTCCGCTCAAGATGCCGAACCACCGCCGATGGAACGGCGTTCCGCACGCCATATCGGTCCAGCACGTCGAGCCCCGCTTTGGGGTTCGTTGTGCGCGGGACTGTCGGCCCGCTGGCAATGATCTCCGGCGGGTTGCCCAGCACGTCGGACAGAATCAGCGAGATGGTGCACGCATCGCCGATCGCCCGCCGGAACCCTCCCCCCTTCACTCGGCTCAACTCTTGGCGCACAGCGTTGAGGTCTTGGATCGGCGCTCCCGCGCGCAGGAGGATGCTGGTCGACTGCTGAATGTCGTCAAGCGTCAGACCATCCGCCGGCACCTCGAAGAGCGCCGAACCGCCGCCCGAGATCAGCGCGACCACCACGTCGTCTGCGCCGAGCCCTCCGACGGCTTCTAGGATTCGCCGGGACGCTTCGATGCCCCGCTCATCCGGGACGGGGTGGGACGCCTCGAAGACCTCCAAACCTGCCGGCGGCTGCTCCGCATGCCCCTCCTTGGTCAGCAAGAACCCCTGATCGATCAGGTCACCCGCCGTCTCGGCGGCAGCGGTCGCCATGGGCGTGGCCGCTTTGCCGATTGCAGCCACCACCAGCCGGCCCGATACCGGTATCCGCTCACCGTCGACCACCAGTGCGGCGCCGTCACGACGCAATACGCGGCGAACGGCTTCATCCGGTGCGACTCTGGCGATTCCTGCACTGTAGGCGCGTTCAACAAGCGACCGGCATGCACTCCGGTCACTCAGGTCAACCATCGTCTTGCTCCTTCATGGCGCGCAGCTTGTCCAGCACTCCCCGAATGTCGAACGGCAGCGACGCGGTGAAGGTTCGGGGACCGCCGCCTACGGGTAGCTCTACCGTCAGCGACGCCGCGTGCAGCATTTGGCGCCTCGCTCCCAATTCTCGGGAGTACGCGGTCGATGACTGAGTGCCGTAGACCGTGTCCCCGAGGACCGGGTGCTTGATGAATGCGAGATGCACGCGGATCTGGTGCGTTCGACCGGTTTGGAGGTCGACATCGAGCAGCGTCGCCTTCGGAAAGCGCTCGCGGACACTCGCGATGGTCAGGGCCTCCCGTCCCTCGCGACCAGCGTCCATCCGTTTGCGCTCGGTGCGGTGGCGAGCGATCGGGACATCGATCACCGCCTCCTCCTCTGCAAAAGCGCGAAATGCGATCGCGACGTAGCGCTTGTCGACGCTGCCGTCGAGCCACTGGTCCTGAAGGAACTGGACGGCGCGGTTGTGCTTTCCGACGATCATCACCCCGGAGGTGTCCTTGTCGAGGCGGTGAACGATGCCGGTGCGGCTCGAGTCGAGCTCCGCGATCTCGATTGCATGAAAGCGCAGCGCATTGACGAGGGTGCCGGAGGCGTGTCCGGGCGCGGGGTGTACCACCATGCCAGCCGCCTTGTTGATCACGATCACGTCGGCATCCTCGTACAGAATCTCGAGCGGGATGTCCTCCGGCTCGACGTCGTCGGGGGCCAGGGGCGGAACCGAAACCGCGACGACCTCGCCCGGCGTCACCTTGAACGACGCCTTGCGCCGCTGGCAGTCCACCAGTACATGCCCTGCTTCGATCAGCGCCTGCACGCCGGAGCGGCTCAGATTTGGCAGCTCGCTGGCGATATACCGGTCGAGCCGCTCGTTCCGCTGGCTGATGTCCGGGCTCAGCTCGAAGTACGCCATGTCGGCCGAGTCGTTGATCTCAGGCTCGTCTGTCACGTACACCCTCCTCCGCTGTTGCCTGATCGGATGCGCCAAATTTGTCCGGCAAGATAACCGCGAGGGCGAAGATCGCGATACCGATCGTAATGGTGGAATCGGCGATGTTGAACCGCGGCCACGGGCCGACGGCAACGAAGTCGGTCACGTAGCCGCTGATCACTCGCTCAACGAAATTGCCGATTGCACCGCCAGCGAGCAGCCCGCTGGAAAGCGCCGCCCAGAACGGTGATCGCACCTCAAGCAGCACCAGCCGGACAATACCGACCGTGACCAACAGCGTGAAGGCGGCCAGCAGCTCGGGATTGCCCCGAAACAGTCCAAAGGCGGCCCCCGTGTTGCGCAGATACTCAAACCCGATAGAGTCCCCAATCAGCCACCAAGAGTGGCGATCGGCGTCCGGACCGATCCAGAGCGTCACGGCCCACTTGACGAGGAGATCGAGCACAACCACGACCGCCATGACGGCGGCCACGCGCGCAAGCAGATCTGGCAAGGTCATAGGGGGCGCGAATCGCACGGGCGGGCCAACTCCTTCTCCGCAAGCGTATCACGGTGGCGCGCTTCGATCGGCGGCTATACTGTCCGGCGGAACAGCAGACGCTGCCCGAGAGGAGCACACTCAATGATCGATGCCGACCGCCCGAAGGAAAGGCCTCTCCGCCTCGTCATAGCCGGAGGCGGCACGGGAGGCCACGTCCTGCCCGCCGTGGCGGTGGTGGAGGAGTTGCGCCGCCGGATGGTCCCCTTGGAACTCCTTTGGATCGGCGGCCACACCGGCGTAGAGCGTGAGCTGGCCGAGGCGAACGACATCGCGTTCGTCGCCATTCAGACCGGCAAGCTGCGTCGCTACCTCGCTATCCAAACCGCCACCGATATGCTGCGCATCCCACTTGGTATCGCGCAGGCGTTCCAGGCTCTCCGAGCGTTCCGGCCCGATGTCATCTTCGGCACTGGGGGCAACATCAGCTTTCCGACCGTCTTCGCCGGGTCGCGCATGGCGCCGATCATCACCCACGAACAAACGGCACAGATCGGCGTTGCCAACAGGATGGCGTCCCGCTTCGCCGACGTGTTCGCGGTCCCATTCGATGAAACGGCCGTGCTCGCCCGGCAGCGGCATAACCGTGTCGTCGTGACCGGCAACCCGGTCCGCTCGTCGATTCTGGGCGGGTCCCGAGAGGCCGGTCTGCGCCGATTCGGCTTCTCGCCGGACTTCCCAGTTCTCTACGTCACCGGCGGCGCCCGTGGCGCCAGCCCTCTGAACGAGCGAGTTGAGGCACTGCTGCCCGGCCTGCTGGAGCACGCCCAGATCCTTCACCAAGCCGGACCACCGTCGGCCAATCCGGACGTCGAGAGGTTGCAGAAGCTGCGCACGTCTTGGCCGGACGCATTGCAGCACCGGTACCACGTCACCGAATTTATCCGGGACGAGATCGCCGACGTCTACGCCATGGCCTCGCTGGTGCTTGGCCGTGCAGGCGCCGGAACCATTACCGAGCTCGCTCGGGTCGGCAAGCCATCGGTCCTCATTCCCCTGCCCGGCACTTGGGGAGACGAGCAAACAAAAAACGCCCGCATGTTGAGCAACGCGGGCGCGGCTGAGGTGATCGCACAGAAGGACGCAGCCCCTACGCGCCTTGGGGAAGTCATCACATCGCTGCTCGCCGATCCGGATCGCCTAGCGCGCATGGGTGAGGCCGCGACGACGGTCGGCAACCCGCAGGCCGCCTCCCGGCTCGTCGACCAGATCCTCGCCCTTGCAGAGAGCTCCTAGTCATTCTCCGCATCGAGGTCGCGGCCTCCAAACATTCCGGGGATGTCCATGACCGTCTCACGCAGCGTGCGCATGCCCGTGACCTCAATCCCGCCGGCCTTCTGCCCCGCCTCCTTCCAGCGACCCGGCACCACCGCCCGGCGGAAGCCGAGCCGGACCGCCTCCTGTACGCGGCGGTCGATGTGCTGCACCGTCCTCAGATCACCCGAGAGCCCTACCTCGCCAATGTAGACCGTGTCAGCCGGCACCCGCGTATCCCGAACGCCCGATGCGATCGCGACTGCGGCCGCCAAGTCAGCCGCCGGCTCGTTGACCCTGAAACCGCCGATGACATTGACGTAGACGTCGTGATTGCCCAGTCCCATCCCCACCCGTCGTTGCAGGACAGCGAGCAGGAGGTGCAGGCGATTCGTGTCGAACCCGGTCGCGCTCCGTCGCGGCAGCCCAAAGGATGTTTGGGCGGCAAGCGCCTGGATCTCCAGCAGGATCGGCCGCGACCCCTCGAGAGTGACCGCCACAGCTGAGCCGGCCGCCATCATGTTCCGCTCTTCCAGGAACACCTCGGACGGGTTGCGCACCTCTTGCAGCCCCGAATCGGCCATGTCGAACACGCCAATCTCATTCGTGGAGCCGAACCGATTCTTCGCAGCCCGTAACACGCGGTATTGGTGGAACCGGTCTCCCTCGAGGTAGAGCACGGCATCGACCATGTGCTCGAGCACGCGCGGGCCGGCGACTGTTCCCTCCTTCGTGACATGGCCGATCAGGAAAACGGGAACGTTGTTCGGCTTGGCCCAGTTGGCAAGCCGGCTGGCGCAGGTGCGCACCTGGGAGACGGTTCCCGGCGTGGATTCAAGCTCGGCAGACTGGATCGTCTGCACCGAGTCGATGATCACTAACCCCGGTTTGAGCTGCTCGGCTGCTGCGAGGATTGAGTCAAGGTCAATCTCGGCGTGAATGTAGAGGTCCTTGCCATCAACACCCATGCGGTCTGCCCGCAGCCGCACCTGTTGGGCAGACTCCTCGGCCGAAACGTAGAGTACCGGCATGCCCCGCGAGCTCAGATCGCTACCTGCCTGCAAGATGAGCGTCGACTTGCCGATGCCAGGGTCGCCACCGATAAGCACCACAGAGCCAGGCACAATGCCGCCCCCAAGCACCCGGTTGAACTCGTCGATTCTGAGCGCAATCCGCCCACCGGTCGAGACGTCGACCTCGTGGAGGCGAACCGGCCTGCTGCCATCCTGCCGCGCCGTGGAACGCATCCTCGCGGCAGGCGCGGGCTGGTCGAGGGTTTCGACCATCGAGTGCCATGCGCCGCAGCCCGGGCACCGACCGAGATAGGCCGGGCTCGAGGTCCCGCACTCCTGACAAATCCATGACGTTCGCTGCTTCGGCACGCCAGTGCTCTCTTCCAGATACGACCGCAGCGCCGGCCGGTGGTATCGTAACCACCGAACCGGCGCTGCACCCATTGCGTTGCGATCGACTGCTTCGACCTATACCGGAGCAAGCTCCTCGACCGGTGTGAGCTCCAGCGCCTCGCCATCCTTCGAGACGTCGACGCGGATCGACTGCCCGGTCATGAACCTGCCGTTGAGCAGGCCCTCCGCGAGCTCATCCTCGATCAGGTTCTGGATCACCCGACGAAGCGGACGGGCACCGTAATGGTGATCGTAGCCGCGTTCGCCGATGAGATCCATCGCCTCGACCGTGAAGTCAAGGGTGATCTCCTGCTCGCCAAGCTGCTTCCGCACCCGCGCGAGCTCGACCTCCACCACTTGCCGGATCTGCTCCTTGCTGAGCGAGTGGAAGACGATCGTCGCGTCGAGCCGGTTCAGGAACTCCGGCCGGAAGGTCTGCTTCAGGCGCGACATCACCTTCTCGCGCATCGTGTCGAACTCACGACGCCGGCTGATCTCCTCGTCCTGCTGAATCGCGAAGCCAAGCGTCAGGTCGCGCGAGATCTCCTCGGCGCCGACATTGGACGTCATGATAAGGATCGTGTTCCGGAAGTCGACCCGGCGGCCCTTGGCATCCGCCAACGAGCCATCCTCCATAATCTGGAGCAGCATGTTGAATGCTTCCGGGTGCGCCTTCTCGATCTCGTCCAGGAGGATGACAGAGTACGACTTGCGTCGAACGGCCTCCGTGAGCTGGCCGCCCTCTTCGTAGCCAACGTAGCCCGGTGGCGCGCCGACGAGCCGGGCGACCGAATGCCGCTCCATGAACTCGGACATGTCGATCTTGATCAGGTGGTCTTCCGAGCCGAACATGAATTCGGCCAGCGCCCGCGCAAGCAGGGTCTTGCCGATACCCGTCGGACCCAGAAAGATGAACGACCCGATCGGTCGGTGCGGATCCTTGATGCCCGCGCGGGCACGGCGCACGGCCTTGGAGATCATCGAGATCGCCTCGTCCTGGCCGATGATCCGCTCGTGTAGGGCATCCTCCATGTGCAGCAGGCGCTCAGACTCCTCGCCGGCGATGCGCACCAACGGGATGCCGGTCCACATGGAGACAACCTGCGCGACATCCTCTTCCGTCACGTAGGCCTCGTCGGACTGCTTCTCATCCGCGAGCTTCTGCTCCTGCTCCTCGATGCGGTCCCGCAGCTTCCGCTCGCGATCCCGCAGCTCAGCCGCGAGCTCGAAGTCCCGGCCGTCGACCGCCGCGCCCAGCTCGCTCTGGATCGCCGTCAGGCCCGCCTTGGCCTCCTTGAGGCTCGGCGGTGCAGCCGAGCGCTGCATCCGGACCCGCGAGCCAGCCTCGTCGATCAGGTCGATCGCCTTATCAGGCATGAAGCGGTCCGTGACGTAACGCGCCGCGAGATTCGCCGCCGCACCGAGCGCATCGTCGCTGATCTTCAGGTCGTGGTGCGTCTCGTAGAGTGCCCGCACGCCCCGCAGGATCTCGATTGTCTCCTCGATGGACGGTTCGTTGACCTGCACCGGCTGGAAGCGTCGCTCCAGAGCCGCGTCGCGCTCAATGTACTTGCGGTACTCGTCGAGCGTGGTCGCGCCGATCGTCTGCAGCTCTCCACGTGAGAGTGCCGGCTTGAGGATGTTCGCCGCATCGACGGCGCCCTCGGCCGCCCCGGCGCCGACGAGGGTGTGCAGCTCGTCGATGAAGAGAATTGCCTTGGTCTCCTTGACCTCGTTGACGATCTTCTTGAGCCGTTCCTCGAACTCGCCGCGGTACTTGGTACCCGCCACGAGCGCGCCGATGTCGAGCGCGACAAGGCGCTTGTTCTGCAGTTGCTCGGGCACGTCGCCGGAGACGATTCGTTGCGCCAACCCCTCGACGATTGCCGTCTTGCCGACGCCCGGCTCGCCGATGAGGGCCGGGTTGTTCTTTGTACGCCGTGAGAGAATCTGCATCACGCGGTCGATTTCGACCGATCGCCCAACGAGCGGACCGAGCCGGTCCGTGCGGGCGGCCTCCGTGAGATCGAAGCCGAGTGCATCCATGTACGGTGTCTTCGTCTGCTGCTTCGAGCCTTGCTGCTGCCCGGAACCAGAAGTGCTCTGGCTGACAACCTGCATCACCTCGGAGCGCACCTTCTCGAGGTTGACGCCGAGGCTCTCAAGCACGCCCGCTGCAATGCCCTCGCCCTCGCGGACGAGGCCGAGCAGCAGGTGCTCCGTGCCGATGTAGTGGTGGTTCAGGCGTCGAGCCTCGTCGACGGAGAGCTCGATCACCTTCTTTGCGCGGGGGGTCAGGCCGATTTCCCCCATGATCATTCCCTCACCGCGTCCGATGATGAACTCGACCGCCGAGCGAACCTTGGGGAGTTGCACGCCCATGTTGTTGAGCACCTTGGCCGCCACACCATCGCCCTCGCGGACGAGGCCGAGCAGCAGATGCTCCGTGCCGATGTAATTGTGGTTGAACCGTTGCGCTTCTTCCTGGGCGAGCGTGAGGACTTTGCGGGCACGGTCCGTAAACTTGTCAAACTTCTCCGCCATCCAGAGCTCTCCCGTATTTTGCGCCTGCCATGGCCGGCACCAGCATCGTCCCGGCCAGACCCACCGCGTCCGGCCGCCGACCCGGACGTCATCTCCGTGACTACCGGTTGAAATGGCCAACAACGGCAGGTGTACGACTACACCTGCCGTTGCTCATGGTTGTATCACAGTGGTGGGTGACGATCACCCTACCCGTATGGGTAGGAGTGTTACTCCTGTCCCTTGGGCTGCTCGCCCGGCTGCGGGTTCTCGGTCTCCTCCGTCTCCGGGTTGGGGACCACATCGCCCTCGTCGGCCGAGCCCTTCTCGACGATCGTCTTATCCCATTCGGAACCGGCATCGGTGATCTTCTCGTCCTCACTGACAGGGTTCTCGATCTGCTCGTCGCCGGCGAGCCGCTGGGCCGTGGTCTCGTCTGCGAGCGCGGCATCACCCTCAGCATTCGTATCTTCGCGGGCCTCGCCCGCGGCACCGGCTACCTGAGCCGGCTGGGCGTTCTCACCCGCCGAGTCGGCGGCGGCGCTCGGGCTCTGGCCACTCTTGGACTCGCCGGCCTCCTGCTCCTCGCCGGAGATGAGGTCGTTCAGGTCGCTCGCCCCGGCTTGGGCGAACGCCATCGCCATCGCCGACATGTCACCGCCGGCAAACTCACCGGACGACGCGCCACGCTGCTGGCGGCGCTCCTCCTGCCGGCGCTGGCGAGCCTGCTCGGCTTCCTCGGCGCGGCGGCGGCGCTCCTCGAATGCGGCGACCTGTGCCTCACCGGCGGCCCGCTTGGCGGCCTCCTCGTCAAGGTCCTCCAGCGCCTCGGGCGAAGCAGCGGCGGCTTGCTCGGGCGTCGGCTGCGGTGCCTGACCGACCAGCCCCTCGGCCTCGAGCCGCGAGCGCACCTTGCGCGCAAGGTTGTCGCGCTCGGCGAGGATGTCGTCGCCGAAGACGCTAGCCAGCTCGCTGTCCGGCGTCTCGAGCGCGCGACGCAGGCTCAATCCCATGCGGCGGCGCTGCGGGTCGATCCGGATGATGCGGAGGATGAGCTCCTCGCCCTCCTCGACCACCTGCTTCGGATGCTGGATGCGCTCCTCGGCGAGTTCGGAGACGTGGATCAGCCCCTCGATACCGTCCTCGATGCGGGCGAACGCCCCGAAGTTCGCGAGCTGCGTCACCGTGCCCTTCACCAGCTGGCCGACCTCGTAGCTCGTCGCCACGCGGCTCCAGGGCTCCGGCTGCGTCCGCTTGATGGAGAGTGCGATCTTCTTCTCCTCGGCGTTGATGCCGAGGACGTAGACCTGCACCTCCTCGCCGATGTTGAGCACCTCGCTCGGGTGGCGGACACGGCTCCAGGAGAGCTCGGAGAGGTGCACCAGCCCGTCGGCGCCGCCGATGTCGACGAATGCGCCGAAGTCGCAAAGAGAGGAAACGGTGCCGGTGCGGACCTCGCCCTCGGTCAGCTCCTTGATGAGCTGCTCCTTCATCGCATCGCGCCGCTCCTGCACGGCCTGCCGCTCGGACAGGATCAGGCGGTTGCGATGACGGTTGATTTCGATGACCTTGAGCGCAAGGCTGGTGCCGATCAGCCGGGCCATGTCGGCCTGCTTGCTGGCCTCGTCTCCACCACGGATCTCGGTGACCTGCGACGCCGGAACGAAGCCGCGCACGCCGTCTAGATTCACGAGCAGGCCACCCTTGTTGTAGTTGGTGACCTCGGCCTCGATGACGTCGTTGGCCTCGTGCCGCTCCTGCAGCTGGCGCCAGCTCTTTTCCTGCCGGGCACGGTCGATACTGACGACGGGATGCCCCTCCTGGTTCTCGGGCTGCACCACGAACACCAAAACGGTGTCGCCGACCGCAAGGTTCTCCTTCTCCTCGTCAGTGAGGCTGGAATATTCCTTGGCCGGAACGATGCCCTCTGCCTTCGACCCAATGTCGACTAGCAGTTCGTCCCGATCCTTGTGCATCACGATCCCTTCGAGCACATCCCCGTATTTCAGGGTCTTGTAGTCGTGATCGGGATCGCTCAGGAATTGCTCCATGAGCGAGGCGCCATCGAGCTCCTGCTCGTAATCAGTTCCGGCTGCACTCTGCGAGTCGACCTGCGTCTCCTGCATGTCGCCGTTCACTCCGCCCTGCTCACGAACGTCAGTACCGTCCATAGACCTTCCTTAAGACCGAATACACATGCGAAACCTCACCACGATCAGCCACTCGAGAGCGCTGGTCTCGTGGGAGGAGGTATGTGTCAAGTATACCGAAGCTCTGGGGACTTGACAACGCGCCGGTGCGTCACCTGTGACTCAATACCCGGGCGATCGACTCCACCGTGGCTTCCATTTCCGGCCGATGGCTCCACCCCATGTGCCCAACTCGGATCACCGCCTCGGTTTCCGGCCCCTGCCCCACGGCGACCTCGATGCCGCTGTCGGCGAGGATCATGTCACGCAATGTCGAGGCGGGCATACCTGCCGGAGGCCGGACAGCGGTCACCGATGCGGATGCGACCGCCTCGTCGGCGTAGAGCACTAGGCCGAGCCCCTTCAGCCGGTCCCGGAGCCATGCTCCAAGCGCCGCCTGCCGCTCCCACATTGCCTCGACTCCCTCATCAAGCATCATGTCGAGCGCGACATTCAAGGCACGGTACAGCGGAATCGCGGGCGTCGTCGTAGCGTGCCCGTTTTGGAACGCGCTCGCCATCTTCTCCACGTCCCAGAAGAACCGCCGGTTGCTCTGGTCGGCAGCCGCCTGGAGGGCGCGCTCGCTCAGCGCCGCGATCATCAAACCGGGCGGGCACATCCAGGCCTTTTGCGAACCGGAGATCACCCAGTCCAAATCCCAGGCGCCGACTTCCACTGGCATCGCCGCCGCCGAACTCACCGCATCGACAAGTACCAGTGCGCCGTGCCTCCGTGCCACCTTGGCGAGCTCCCTGAGAGGGTTGGTGACACCGGTCGAGGTCTCGTTGTGCGTAATCAGGGCGGCGCGTACCCCGCCCGCCCGCTTGATCGCATCCTCAACCTGCTGAGGGCTCACCGCCTGTCCCCACGGCGCCTCCACCCGCGTCACCCAGAGCCCGAGCCGCTCGGCAACGTCAGCGAAGCGGCGGCCGAAGTCACCAGTCACGGTCGCCACCACGCGCTCGCCTGGCCGGCAGCTATTCTGGAGCGCCGCCTCCCAGCCGGCCGAGCCGCTGCCCGACCACACCATCACGTCGCCCTCGGTGCGGTGGACCTCCTGCAGGCGTTCTCGGAGTCGACGGATCAGTGCCGACATCTCCTTGCCCCGATGGGGAATCATGGGCTCCGCCATCGCCGCTAGTACCGGCGGCGGCACCGGGGTCGGGCCGGGGATGCGAAGCCAACGACCGTCAGTCAGCCGTGGATCCTGTATGTGATTGGTCACTCGTCGTCCCCCAAGCGTCCCTCGCCGGCGATGTCGGCGACGTCGATGTTGTCCAGATGATCGGCGTCGGTAAAAAGCATCAGTTCCGGCCTGATCGTACCTGCCTCAACGCGGATGATCCCGACACCAAAGTGCTCGTTCCAGCGCCGGTCCGTCGGCGATCCGGGGTTGAAGAGGATGGTCTCGTCGATCTGGTCGATCAGCGGCTTGTGACTGTGGCCGAAGAGCACGCAATCCACCTTGCCGACGAAGCGCCGGATCGCCTCGTCGCGGGCCGTGCATCCACCATGTCCGTGGAGGACACCAAAGGTCCGCTCGCCTATGGCAAACTGCGTCGTTTCCGGAAGCATGAAATGCAGCTCCGGCTCATCGTTGTTGCCCGGCACGCCGATAAGCGGAGCCAACTCGCCCAACTCCTCGAGCACGTGCCGACTGTTGACGTCACCGAGGTGGACGAGCAGGTCGATTCGTGCTCGGCGGAAGAGTCGGATCACACCGGGCGGGACGACACGACGGCCACGAGAGTAAATGTGGGTGTCTGACATGACACCGATGGTGAGAGGATCACCGAAGTGGCGACGCTCGGTGACCAGCTCGTCCTCGATCGGGTACCTACTCATCGATCACCGTAAAAATGATGCCGGCCGCAACGCTGACCAGCAGCGACCCAAAGAGCGCCCCCCACCATGTCGGAATTTCCACGTTGGGAGTTATGCGGGCACCGATCCAGAAGAGCAGCATGTTCACGACGATCGTGAAGAGTCCAAAGGTGAGACACGTGATCGGTAGCGTCAGTAAGTTCACGATCGGCTTGATGAAGGCGTTAATCGCTCCGATAACGACCGCAAAGAGCAAAACGGACTCCGCTCGGTCGAACTCGATGAGTCGTTCGGAGATCGTTCCAAGCGCGAGCGTGGCGACCACGGTGGCGACGACATACGCGATAAACCGGACCATCGAACTTCGTACTCCCTCACATCCCACCGGCCGCCCAGCATGAAACGCGATGCCGCGCAGCGTCCCGGGACCAGTATAAATCCCGCCGTGCATCTGACCACGAGCGTGATTGATGCGCACCGGCATACCTGCTATCCTCAGGGAAGCTTTATGTCGTAGGCGCGGTTCTTGGCTAAATCGCGGACAGGATATTTCATGGTAAGCAACCAGGCCCGGCTGGTGAGCTGCCCGGTCGCTCGCACAGCCGACCTGATCGGGAACAGGTGGACTCCGCTCATCTTGCGCGACCTTGCGGTCGGCCAGAGGCGGTTCAGTCAACTCGAGCGGTCGCTCAGCGGCATCAGCCCCAAGACCCTCTCTGAGCGACTCAAGCGCTTGGAGGACGCCCAAGTCGTCACCCGCCGGTGCTACGCCCAGGTGCCGCCGCGCGTCGAGTACGCGCTGACCGAGAAGGGTAAGGCCCTCCTCCCCGTCATCGACATGATGCGCGAGTTCGGAGCGGCATGGCTGCCAGAGGAGTGCTCGGGTGAAGCCGTCCGCACTCCCGAAACCGCCTCAGCCCGCTAGGCGTCGGGGAACATCTGTCTCATATGCCCGGAATGCGTTTGGTAAGCTTCTGGCGGCCTCGCCGCCGGAGGCATCGTCGCAGGCAAGAGCAATCGAGGATTCAGCATCATGGTGACCCACGCTCCCGATCGCGCATCCAACCAGGCAGACACCGCCGAGGAGCTCAAGAAGGTTCGCGTCTTTTCCGGCATCCAGCCCTCCGGGAATTTTCACCTCGGCAACTACCTCGGTGCGATACGGAACTGGGTCAATCAAATCGAGAACAGCGACAGCATCTTCTGCGTCGTCGATCTCCATGCACTCTCGAACAATCCCGACCCTGACGTACTCCAGCAGCAGATCCGCAACGTCGCCTCATCGCTCCTGGCATCGGGGCTGGACCCGCAGAAGTGCCTGCTCTTCGTGCAGTCCGATGTCCCGGCGCACGCCGAACTGCAGTGGCTGCTCAACTCGGTCACCCAGTTCGGCGAACTGCGTCGCATGACGCAGTTCAAGGACAAGTCAGCCGGCAAGGGCGATTCCGTCTCCGCAGTGGTCTTCAGCTACCCGGTGCTCATGGCGGCGGACATCGTCCTCTACGATGCGGAAGAGGTGCCGGTCGGCGACGATCAGCGCCAGCACGTCGAGCTCACGCGGGACATCGTCCAGCGGTTCAATGCGCGCTATGGAGAGACCTTCGTAGTGCCCAAGGCGGACATCAAGGAGGAAGCCGCTCGCATCATGGCGCTCGACAAGCCGGACGAGAAGATGAGCAAGAGCTCGCCGCGCGAGAACAGCTACGTCGCCTTCTCTGACCCACCTGATGTGATTCGGAAGAAAATCCGCCGTGCAGTCACCGATTCCGGCGAGACCGTCACCGCCGGACCAGACAAGCCGGCCCTGACCAATCTCATCCAGATTTACGGCTCGCTCACCGGCATGACGCCGTCGCAGGTCGAAGCACATTTCGAGGGCAAGCGCTACGGCGATTTCAAGAAAGAGCTCGCCGATGTTGTGGTCGACCGCCTTGCACCTATCCAGGCAGAACTCACCCGACTCAACGATGATGCTGGCTTCGTTGCCGGCGTTCTGCAACGTGGCGCCGAGCAGGCGAACGACATGGCTTCCGGCAAGATGGGGCTCGTCCGGGAGCGTATGGGTATTGGCCGACCCCGGCCGTAGCCGCAGCAACATCGACAGCAAGACCCGCCCAGCCTCCGGGCGGGTCTTCTCTTCCTCAGCCGTGATTATGCTGTAGGGGGCTATGACAACGGCGCTTACCAGCTGTCCGCGACCTAATCGGCGGCCGTTTCCTTTGCCCGCTTCTCCATGATCGTCGTTGAGTGACCCGGATCGAGCCTCGCGTCGGGGTTGAAATAGGTGACTGCGTGGTTGATCGCCGTGACCGCCTCCGCCGCGCCATTCGCAATGAGCTTGAACTTGGCGGGGTAGCTGACAATGTCGCCTGCACCGAACACGCCCGGGATATTCGTCTCCATGGTGATCTTGTCGACAACGATCTGGTTTCGCGCCAACTCGAATCCCCAGCTGCGCATCGGGCCCGGATCGGCCTTGAATCCGATGGCGCAGATCAGCTCGTCGACCTCGAGGTCAATTAGCTCGTCATCACCGTTCTTGAACGTCAGCGAGCCGATTCGCCCGTCGGGCCCCGGCCAGACCTCAGTGACCTCGCATTTCGGGTAGAAGAGCTCGACACTCGATCGCTCCAGCTCCTCGACCGTCGCCTCGTGCGCCCGGAATTTGGATCGGTGGATCAGCTTGATGGTCTTGGCGATCGGCTCGAGCGTCACGGCCCAGTCGACGGCGGAGTCCCCACCACCAACAATCACCACATTCTTGTCGCGGAAGTCGTCCACGCGCTTTGCGAAGTAGTGGACTCCCTTGCCCTCGAGCTCTCGTACGCCGGGTGCCGTGAGCCGGGTCGGTTCGAATGCGCCCACACCAGCGGCGACGATCACTGAGCGGCTGCGACGCTCCGCCTTGCTCGTGCGAAGGATTAACGTGCCATCCTCCTGCGGGAGCAAATCCTGCACCTGCTCATTGAGGCGAATGGTCGGACCGGAGCGCATGGCCTGCTCAAGACACGCCCCCACGAAGTCCTTGGCGAGCACCTTTGGGAAACCGATAACATCGTAGATGTATTTTTCAGGGTAGATGGCGGTCAAGGCGCCGCCCGGCTCCTCCAGCGAGTCGATGATCTGCACCGACGCGCCCCGAAGCCCGGCGTAAAACGCCGCAAACAACCCGGTCGGGCCAGCACCGATCACGGTGATATCGAACATGCGATCCTCGTCGCCCTTGGCCTCGAGGCGGGTGTCGGCAGGCGTCACGTTGCTTACCAAAATCGTCTCTCCTGCACAATATCGTCGGCCATGGACCGAAGGCGGCGCTGCCCAGCCGCTCACTCACGCCAGCAGCTTTCGTCAAGCCGATTCTACTACGCCCGTGCATCTGAACCCGGCCGATGGTCCGCGCGGGTTGGGGCCCGGCGCATGAATCGTTTGGCCAAGCCCCCTCAGTGACCGTACAATGCTGAAAGCGAAGTTTCGGCGACGACAAAGAGAGCACCAGGAGAGTCACTTCATGGCAACCACGCAGGCCGTCCCTCTGGAGTCGTTGATCAGCCGCCGGGCGAAGGACCTGCCTGGTCTGCGAGTGGGCGACCCCCGCAAGTCCGCCGAGATCATCAGCTTCTACGCCGGCTTCCCCGATCGCGACTCGCTGCCCAAGACAAGTGTGATCGAGGCCACGAAGACCGCCCTCGAGGCCGAGGGCGAGTGGGCACTCCAGTACGGCCATGGACTCGGCAATCGGAATCTCGCGCAGATCCTGCTCGACAAGCTGCGCCGCGACTTCGGCATCGAGGCGGAGCAGGACCAGATTCTCATTACCGCCGGTGCGAGCCAGGCAATCGGCTTGGCCATCGAAGCCCTGGTTGACTGGGGCGACACGATCATCACTGAGGCTCCGACCTGGATGGGCGCAGTCCGAATGTTCCGGAACGCCGGGGCGCAACCGGTCAATGCGCCGGTCGACGCTGCTGGTACCAACGTGGAGGCTCTTGAGAAGACGCTCGCCGACCTGAAAGCAAACGGCATTACAGCTAAGTTCATCTACACGATCCCGAACTTCCAGAACCCGACAGGCGTCTCGACGTCCCCTGAGCGCCGCGAACGCATCGTCGAACTGGCGCACGAGTACGGCACCTTCATCCTCGAGGATGACGCGTATGCCGACCTGCGGTACTCCGGGGAGCAGATCCCACCAATCTTCAGCCTCGACAACCGGGGGACGACACTCTACTTCGGCACGCTTTCAAAGACGCTCGGCGCGGGCATGCGGCTCGGCTGGGTTGTCGCACACCCGGCACTCGTCAGCAAGATGGGTGTGCTAAAGGTGGACGGCAGCACGAATGTCTTCGGCTCCTACGTCGCTGCCGAGTGGATCCCCGACCATCTCGACAAGCACATCGAGGAGCTCAAGGCCATCTACCAGCATCGTCGCGACCTCATGCTCGCCGAGCTTCAGAAGCATTTTCCGGAGGGATGCAGCTGGACCGAGCCAGAAGGCGGCTTTTTCATTTGGGTCACCCTACCGAAGGGCGTCGACACCACACGGATGGCCGCACAGGCTCGTGAGCGCGGCGTCGAGTACCTTCCGGGCCGCTCCTGCTTCACCGACGGCTCAGGCCAGAACATGCTGCGCCTCTCCTACTCGTTCGCGCGGGACGAGGAGATCGGCGAGGGCATCCGCATTCTCGGCGAGATCATCGACGGCGAGATGGCTGAGACCGGACAGCGCCAAGCATCGCAATAGACCTTTATCACGGGACCGATCTGTATGCGCCAGGACGAACTGGAACCGACCGAAGAGCCACGAGAATCGCGGGTCGCGGGGTGGGCGCGCGCAAGGATGGCTCCCGAAACCTGGGATCGCATCACCAGAGCGGCGCACTCGACCACCGAGAGAATGCACCAGTCGTCCGAGTCCCTCCGCCGTTGGGCGTCGATCGGCAGTGATCAGGTCACCTCGATGCGCCAGGCGCGCGTCGAACTCTGGCGACTCGTGTTCGCAGTGGGCACCATCGCCGTCCCACTCCTGCTGATCAGCCTCACGGCTCCGGAGGTCGACGCCGCGCTCGTCGCGCCACTACTTGTTGTGTCGGTTATGCTCGCGACCTACGTGGCTGACTGGGTCGGCGGCGTGACAGCCACCATCGCAGGCGCCGTGCTGCTGGATGTGACACTGCTCGGCGAGCGCTGGCTGCTCGACGCGTGGAATGAGCCGCGCGGCATCGTCGTTTTGCTGCTGTTCCTGATCCTCGCTGGGGCGGTCGCCGCGACCGTCGAGCGCCTCAAGTACGACCAGGCCAGCGCCCGGCTTGATGCCGCCGCTATGCGTGCGGCCAACACCGCGCTCAACGCGGTCGAGATCGCCGCCGCCCAGCGCCCTGCCGGTGACAACGCAGCCTACATCTCCGTGTTCGAGAACATCCTCACTGCAATGGTGCGCGTCAACCGGGCGTCGGCTGGCGCGATCTACCTGACCGACGGTCCCTCCAATGCCCTCGTGCAGGCAGTCACCTATGGTAGCCAGGAGGAAACCGCGCACCAGATGCGCCCTAGTGTTGAGATCCCGTTTGGAGACGGGTTTGTGGGGCGCGTCGCCCGGGAGCGTCGCCCCCTGGCGATCAACGACACGAGCACTGTAATGCCGGAAGAGATCGGTGACGTTCTGGAGGTGAACCGGCACGTACGGTCGGTCCTCGGCGTGCCGCTCTTCGGTGCCGAAGAGCGCGTCGTCGGCGTTGCCTGGGTAGGCCTCTATGCCCCTTACCGGTTCGCACAAACGGCAACCGCCCGCCTTGAGGCGCTTGCCCACCGCGCGGTTGCGTTTATGGAGTCTGCGAGCATCGCAGATGCTCAGGAAGAACTTCTCGGCCGCATCTCCGACTCCCATCGGCGCCTCCAGGCGGTGATCCAAACCATGCCAGAGGCAGTCATGGTGGTGCGTCCACCGCAGGGCATCATTGTTGCCCAAAACGCCGCCGCCACGCGAATGTTCCGGCTGCCCGCCACCGGCAACCCCTTTTCGCTGCGCGTCGATCAGCTGCGCTTGGATGGCGACTATGCCGTCGAGGACTTGCCGATCAACCGAGCGCTGACGTCTGGCGAGACGGTCACGGGCGTAGAGTTGGCCGTTCACCAGGCAGGTGGCGACCCGCTCCCGGTGATTGGCAGCGCGGCGCCGCTCTGGGCCGACGACGGCACGGTCGACGCCGTCGTCGGCGTCTTTCAGGATGTCCGGCCACTGAAGGAAGCCGAGCGGATGCGCGACGAGTTCGTCTCCGTCGTCTCACACGAGCTCCGATCACCGTTGACACCGATCCGGGGTTTCGCGCAGGTGGTGGCGCGTGACCTTGCGGCGGAGGGCGGTCACGCGCAGCACATCGCCTACCTCGAAACGCTTCAGCGCCATGCCGACCGCATGACTCGCCTCGTCGATGACCTGCTCGATGTCTCCCGCGCTCGTGCCGGCCGTCTGACCATCCGGCGGTCTCCAGCTGACGTGGTCGACATCGCGCGACGGGTGGTGGACTCGGCCAACGCCTCCACCCCTGCCCACACGGTGCGACTGGAGACGCCTTGGTCAGGCCACGAATCGAATGTCGATGAGGACCGTGTTCACCAAATTATCGACAATCTCGTCGGTAATGCGATCAAGTACACCGAGGGTGGCGCGATCACTGTCGGAGTCGGTCCATCGACCCGCGAGGGCTGGGGTCTCGAAATCACGGTGACCGACGAGGGCAAAGGCATCCCGGAAGCAGAGCGCGAACAGCTGTTTTCGGCGTTCTACCGCCGACGCGAAGCATCCGAGGGTGCGATGCCGGGTCTCGGGCTCGGCCTCTACATCTGCTCCGAGTTGGTCCGCGCACACGACGGGCGAATCACGATCGAGGACGCGCCCACCGCCGGCACACGATTCGTCGTGCTGCTTGAGCCCAACAACCAGCGGATGAGCGCACGTAAAACGGCCGCCTGACGGTCACACGCAGGCAGCCGGACGCTGGCATCCATCGTTTGACCGCGATCTATGGGACCGCGATCTGCCGGATGCCGCCGGTCCCGTCACCACCTGCAGGGAGGCTGGGGCCAGACGTTCCATCACCGGTACGCGGCATCGGCGGCCCGGCAGTTCCATCGGACGTCAAGCCGCCACCGGCTCCGCCAGCCTCCGGTGTCTCGTCCCGGGTGACGGTCTCGCTCGTGCCCGTGTCCGCCTCGACAGACGTTGTGGCATCCCCGGTGCTCGAACTCGCCGACGTGTCTCCCTCGTCCTCGTCAGTCGCGCTTGTGGTGATGGTAGTTGTTGGTTGGGATGCGCTCTCACTCACCGCCGCTGTGCTTGTGCTCGTGATCGAGCTCGGCAATGCATCGTCTGCTGGCATGGACGTTGGGCCGGACGACACTCCAGTTTCCGGCTCCGTGATTGGCTCCTGCACCGGCAATGTGGAGCTGCCGGTTGACGTCGGATACACCACAATGGATGACCATGCGGTCACCTCTCCGGTCGCGTCATCGATCAGCGTGAACTCGACCGTGGTATTGCGATCCACCACCGGCGCCTGCCATGAGAAAATTCCACCGTCCACCGAGAGGAACGACGCTCCGGAGGCCGAGAAGCTACCGTGCGTCGCCCGCAGCGTACTCGTCGCACTCGGCCACGCCTCGATCGTCGCGATGTTCGCCGACGGGACCTCCGCGGCGTTGTAGATCGCGCCCGATGGCGACGACTCCACCGGCTCCGGCGTTGGGGTTGGTGGCGGTGAAGTAGGCGGCTGCACAGGCGGCTGCAGCTGCACAAGGGAGTTCGCTAGGGCGAGACTGTCTGTGCCCGTCATGTTCTTGCTGCTGACTGTGTAGAGTACGCCGCCCTGGACCCACCAGACGTTATCGTAGATCGCCGTCACGTCGTGGATTGCGTCATAGCCGTTGACCGAGGCGTTGATCTCAAGTCGCACGTTCAGATCGGCTGGGGATCCGACGGGCATAGCGCCGCCGACCTCGCCGGCGACCTGCAGGAAGGTCGGATCACCTCCGGGAACCATCCAGTAGAGGCTGTAGTACCCCCCCCCGGCCTGTACGGAGGGTGCGCCTGCGAATGGCGCGGGAACCCAGCTCGGCACGAGGACCGGGAAGCTCAGATTCAGCGCCGCTGCCTGCTCCTCGGACATCCATTCGACGTTGACTTGGGCCAGACGTGCCTGAGGAGCACCGCTGAACGGTGCGGCGGCCATCGATGTGTTCAGCATCGCAACGACGGCGAGCGATGCAACAAGCAGTGGCCCCCAACTTCTGGAGAGGGTGCGGACGAACACGGCGGAGGCTCCCTACGAGCAACTGGCATCCTACAACCACGCCGACTCACCTGAGCGGATGCTCGAATCTGCGACAAGACTACCACTGCAGTCGACCAACCATTAGTGCACGTACATGGCAATGTCGGCAGCGAAACCCGGTACGCCAACCACCGGAAGCATCCGCTATAATCATGGGCCGAGGCACCGGATAGCTCTGCGAGTTTTCGCAGAGCGTCTTTGAGTGTTTGCACCCGTTTGGAGATTCCTGTGTCAACGAGTCCGCTTATCCAAATTCAGCCGAAGACGAGCCCGGCACGGCTCCCTCGCAACGGCAAGCGGTTCTACATCTGGACGATTGGCTGCCAGATGAACGAGGCCGATTCGGCCAAGGTCGCGGCCATGTTGCAGGAGGTGGGCTACGAGCCAACGCGCTCTGAGGACGACGCCGACATCGTTGTGCTGAACTCCTGTGTCGTGCGCCAGGCCGCCGAAGACAAGGTATCTGGCAAGCTCAACAGCCTCGTGCGGCTCAAGCGTAACCGTCCGGAGGTACCGGTCGTCCTGACCGGCTGCATGGTGACCAAGCAGCAGGAAAAGCTGCGTGAGGCGTTCCCGCACGTCGACCTTTTCTTCGATCCATCTGATTTCGACAAGCTCGAGCAGGTGGTCCCGGAGCTTTCCGAGCTGGAGGATGACTTGCAGCAGCTGCCGCACTACTACCTGCCGCAGCAGCACACCGGTACGTCGGCTGTCACCGCCTATATCCCGATCATCTACGGCTGCAATTTTCTCTGCTCCTACTGCATCGTTCCGTACCGTCGCGGCAAGGAGACCAGCCGCCCGCTGAAGGAAATCGTTCGCGAGGTGGAGCGCGTGGTCGAGACGGGCGTGCGTGAGGTGACGCTGCTCGGGCAGACCGTCAACGCCTACGGTCACGACTTCCCGGAGCCGCAAGACCTCGCGCAGCTGCTCCGCGCGGTCGACAAGGTGCCCGGGCTCGAGCGCCTTCGCTACCTCACCTCGCATCCGAAGTACATGACTGACGAGCTCATCGACACCATGGCGGAGCTTGGCACGATTTGCGAGCACATGAACCTGCCGGTGCAGGCCGGCGACAACGAGGTGTTGAGGCGCATGCGCCGCACCTACACGCGTGACCTCTGGATGGAGCGCATCGCTTACACCCGCGAGCGCATGCCGGGTGTCACCGTGGCGACCGACGTCATCGTCGGCTTTCCGGCTGAGACCGAAGCGCAGTTCATGCAGACGTTCGACATGCTGGAGCAGACGAAAGTCGACAAGGTCCACCTCGCAATGTACTCTCCGCGCCCGGGCACGCTCTCGGCACGTTGGGACGACGACATCCCGCACGAGGAGAAGCTGCGTCGTCACCAGATGCTCGAGAAGCAGCAGGAGCGCATCGCGACCGACATCAATAGCAGGCGCCTCGGCGAGACCCACGAGGTGCTCGTCGAAGGCAAGAGCCGCGGCCGGTGGACTGGTCGAACCCGAGCCAATACCCTTGTGCACTTCGATGATGATCGCGAGCTCACGGGCAACCTCGTCGACGTGCAGATCACCCGCACATCGCCGTGGTTCCTGATGGGCGAGCCGGTTGGTGCGCCGCGCTGACCGGCCACTCCGCCTTCTTAGCAGCTAAACTGTCGAAAGGACCGTCACATTGACCGATACTCAGGAAGTCCCCCAGCAGCAGCCCAACAAGCGCCAGATGGTCGAGCAGGCCCGCGATATCGCCCTCGCCGGTGATTGGGAGCAGGCGCTGGAGATCAATGCCTCCTTCCTCCAGCGCTTTCCGAACGACGCCGAGGCGCTCAACCGGAAAGGCCGCGCGTTGCTGGAGCTTGGACGGCTGCAGGATGCGTGGGATGCCTACTCCGAAGCACTCGCGGCCGACCCGGCCAACATGATCGCTCGTCGTAACCTGCAGCGCCTTGAGATGCTCGTCAATACCGACGTTTCGGACCGAGTGTCGGACGAGCAGATCGGTTCGCCACGCGCCAACGTCTTCATCGAAGAGGTCGGCAAGACGTGGGTCGATGAATTGATCAACTCCACCGAGGAGGCCGTCCTTGCCACTGTCTCCCCTGGCGAGCAGTTGACCCTTCAGGTCGAGAATAGCCGCATCGTCGTTTCCTCCCGCACGGGCGAACGGCTCGGCGAGCTGGAGCAGCGGATCTCCCGGCGACTTGAGGAGTTGATCGCCGCCGGCAACCGGTACGAAATTTACGCCCTCGGCATGTCGGGCCACAGCCTCCGCATCATCATCCGGGAGTCCTATCAGGATCCCTCAATGGAGGGTCAGCCCGGCCTACCGCGCCAGAGCCGGCAGACCATCGACCTCATGCGCGAGCGCGAGCTTCTTTCCTTGCGCGAGGAGGGCGACTTCTCGTTCGGCGAGGAGGATGAGGAGGAACTGGTTGACGAGGAAGTCGGGGACGAGGAGGATGAGGTGGAAGTCGACGAGGAGGCAGCGCAGTACGTCGACAGTTCCCTCGCCGGCGACACGGATGACGACGCCATGTAACCCGGCGCATACCAGGCATCGGAGACAAGACAGCCGGTTCGCTCATGCGACCCGGCTATCTTGTGATCAGTTGCAACACCATGGCGCTACATGGCTCCTACGTCAAACGTTGAGGAAGAACAGGACGGCAATCATCAGCGCAAAGCAGATAACCGAGAAGATTGTCAGGCGCCGGAGATCGCGCCGCACGATTCCGTACTCGGTTTCCGGCTCGAGTTGAGTTGTCGGCACTGAAGCCGTTGCATCAGAGGATGAGGCCGTCTTGCGTGGATCGAGCTGCAGCGGAGCCACCTTCGGGGCCTGGCTGCTCCGCCGTGGACGCTCCTCCCCGCTTCGACGCTGCCGTCGCTGCCGCCGACGCTCGGCCGACTTCGATGTGTTGCGATGGGCTGGTGGCATGGTCCTTCCCTGGGTGTCCTGTCGTCCTAGCGGACCCGACCACTCGTGTCAATCGTCGGCCCGTCCGTCCTGCTCCGTCGCGATTGCCGGTTGGCGCCCGGAACGCCAGTGATGCGGGCGACGTGCTCGTCGACGACCTCCTGAGGCGCGAACCGCACCAGCAGTCGTACAAGGAGCAACAGGCCGAGCGCGATTACGCCAACATCATCCACCTGACCCGCGCCGAGCAGGAAATCCGGAATGACGTCGATCGGCGAGATGACGTAGACAAGAATCACGGCAGGGCCAGCTTTTTTCACCCAGCCCGCCACGCGTTGATCCCGCATCAGGTTCCACGCCAACTGCGCGCGCTGCAGAATGCTGAGCGAGTCCATGTTCGCGGACATCCACGTCTCTCCAAGGTCGAATATCGATCGTCACTGGCGCTAGTATAGCGCCGAGGCTCGATAGTTCCGTATCGGCTGGCGCGCTCCGGATGCGACCACTGGGAAGATGATCTTCGCTGGCGGACGGGCATGCCGGCTGGTACAATCCCTTGTAATTCAAGACCGTGAACCGGATCGGCACGTGGGGGAAACAGGAGGTACCCATGGCATCCGTTCAAGCAGGAAAACATCCATATGCATGACCCGCACCCGCGCGACATTCGCTGCCGGGTGCGTTTTGTTTGAGCCGAGTCCCCGCATCGGCGTCGAGCACGTGCTGAGGTCACGGTCCTGGTGTAACCAACAGCGTCGTCCGAACCGAGGGGGTTTGGAAAGCAGAAGGAGCGATGGCTCATGAACTCAAGCATGATCGGCAAGATCGAGAAGGCCCACCGGTACGCGCGCGAACCGGAGCGCATCACCTTCGAGACGTTCACCGCCTCCTTCCGGGGTAGCCATGACAACTACGCCGTGTCCCTGACCGAGAAGGGGTGGGAATGCACCTGCCATACCTTCGAGACGCACATGCTTGGAACATGCAGTCATATCATGGCGATTCAGCACATCCTGGGAAGGATGCTTCCTGACCGAGCGCGCTACGACTCGGAGGAGATCGAAAGCCTGCAGGCCGTCGTTAGCTAGTTGACGGTGAACCGACTCGCCGACAGGTGCCTAGCATTCTGACGCTCCCGTTTCGCCCCCAACTCGACCGGTAGCGTCAGGATTCGTCCGTCCAGCGTTCGCTCGGAGGCGATGATTTCTGCCTCGGCATCGGCCACCCGGACCACGCGCGTCTCTGCATTCACACCCGAAGCTGAGGGGGCGCCGAATTGCCGCATCAGCAGCAGAGCGGCACCGCCCCACGTCGTCGCGATGGACCGCCACCCGAGCCCCCCAGTCAACGTTGCCGCTCGCTCGCTGGGCTGGGCGGGAACATCTGGTGGAAGCTGTTGACCCCGACGATGAAGACCACAGCCCCGCCAACGGTGACTTCGTGCACGCCAATCGGGAACCACTCGATGTACTCCTGCTCGCCTGGATCGATCGACGACTCAATTCGCGACTCGCAGTGCTCCCGAATAATCTGAAGGCATTCTTCAACCCGCGCGTCGTCGACGCCCATAAAGATCGTCGCGTTGGCCATGCGCAGAAACCCGCCAGTACTCACGATCTTTGTCCCGCGGAGACCTGCCGAGGTGACGGCTCGCAGCAGGCGGTCAGTATCGTACGCCTGAATAACCGCGATGATGAACTTCATGCGAGCGAGGTCCCAGCGAGTGGCGCGCGTCGGATGCGAGAAGGTGCTGGCCGCGAGAGGGGCCTTCTGGCTGCAGGCTAATCAGCGGTGGCGGCCTGCGCAAAGCCGGCTGCGCTGGCAAGCGCATCGGCCTTGTCGGTCCGCTCCCAAGGCAGGTCGAGGTCGGGACGCCCAAAGTGCCCGTAGGCGGCTGTCTGGCGGTAGATCGGACGGCGCAGATCGAGGCTGCGGATGATGGCCCCGGGCCGCAGGTCGAAATGCTCGCGAACAAGCGTCTCGATCTGGTCGTCCGCGATTCGGCCGGTACCGAAGGTCTCGCACATGATCGAGACTGGCTGCGCCTTGCCGATCGCATAGGAGATCTGAAGCTCGAAGCGGTCCGCGAGACCAGCCGCCACGATGTTCTTGGCGACGTAGCGGGCGGCATATGCTGCAGATCGGTCGACCTTGGTGGCGTCCTTGCCCGAGAACGCGCCGCCGCCGTGGCGTGCCATGCCCCCGTATGTGTCAACGATGATCTTGCGGCCCGTCAGGCCGGCGTCTGCCGCCGGGCCGCCGATCTCGAAGCGACCGCTCGGGTTGACCAGGTACCGAGTGTTGGTATCCAGCAGGTCGGCCGGCACAACCGCTTTCACCACGCGCTCGACGACGTCACGCTCGATCTGGGCATTGGGCACGTCCGGCTTGTGCTGAGTCGATACCACTACGGTATCGACCCTGACCGGCCTGCCGTGCGAGTACTCCACGGTCACCTGGCTCTTGCCGTCCGGTAGCAGATAGGCCAGCTGGCCCGATTTGCGAGTTTCTGTGAGGCGGCGCGTGATCTTGTGGGCAAGTGAGATGGGCAGCGGCATCAGCTCCGGGGTCTCCCGGCACGCATAACCGATCATCATGCCCTGATCACCGGCGCCGGTCAGATCGGCCTCGTCCGCGGAACTGCCGCTGCGGCTCTCGAGCGCAGTGGTGACACCCGCGGAGATCTCCGGACTCTGCTCGCGCAACGACACGAATACGCCGCAGGTATCGGCGTCGAGGCCGTGGCTCGAGTGTGTGTATCCGATGTCGGTGAGCACCTGCCGCACGACCTCCTGGATATCGATGTAGGTTTCGGTGGTCATCTCGCCGAATACGAACACCAGGCCGCGGGTCGTCGACGCCTCACAGGCGACTCGGCTGCTCGGGTCGTCCATGAGCGCGGCGTCCAGCACGGCGTCCGAGATCTGGTCGCAAATCTTGTCCGGGTGCCCCTCCGTCACTGACTCGGAGGTGAACAGCACGCGCTCGGCAGTATCAAATGTCGTCGACATGGCGTGTTCCTTCTCGCCGACGACCGCGAAACCGGTCGCCGGGACTGCTGATCCGACAGGCTATTCGGTCTCCCAGGAGTTCAGGTACTTCTCCTGAGCGGGCGTCAGCGTGTCGATTTCGACACCCATGGCGTTCAGCTTGAGCGCAGCGATCTCCATGTCAATCGCCTCCGGCACCGAATAGACCTTGTTTTCCAGGTGCTCCCCTTCCTTGGCGATGTACTCGGCCGCCATCGCCTGGTTGGCGAAGCTCATGTCCATGACGCTCGCCGGGTGCCCCTCTGCTGCAGCCAGGTTGATGAGCCGGCCCTCGCCCAGCACCATGACCCGCTTGCCGTTGAAGGAGTACTCCTCGACGAACGGGCGGAGCTGTCGGCGGCCCTCGCCCGCCATTTCGCCGAGGGCCTTCAAGTTGATCTCCGAATTGAAGTGGCCCGAGTTCGCGAGGACCGCGCCGTCCTTCATCACCTCAAAGTGACGACGGTCGACGACATCGATGTTGCCCGTCGCCGTGACGATGAAGTCCGCGACAGGCGCCGCCTGCTCCATCGTCATCACGCGGAATCCATCGAGCGCAGCCTCCAGCGCGCGGGTCGGATCGATCTCGGTCACGATGACCTGGGCACCATGTCCGCGCATCCGCATGGCGATGCCCTTCCCGCACCAGCCGTAGCCACCGACGACGACGGTCTTGCCCGCGAGCAGGATATTGGTGGCGCGGAGAATGCCATCGATGGTGCTCTGACCCGTGCCATAGCGGTTATCGAAGAAGTGCTTGGTGTCGGCATCGTTGACTGCGACGATAGGGAACCCCAGCACCCCGGCCTTCTCCATCGCGCGCTCGCGGATCACGCCGGTCGTCGTCTCCTCGGTGCCGCCCTTGATGTCCGGCAGCATCTCGGCATAGTGTCGATGGATGGTGGCGATGACGTCCGCACCATCGTCGATCACGATGTGCGGCTTGTGGGCGATCGCCGAGTGGATGTGTCGATCATAGGTCTCGGCATCCTCGCCCTTGATGGCAAAGACCGCGATCCCCTCCTCGACCAGCGTCGCGGCAACATCATCCTGAGTGGAGAGGGGATTGCTCGCGCAGAGGACCGCTTCGGCGCCACCAGCCTGAAGGGTGAGCGCGAGATTGGCCGTCTCTGTGGTGATATGGGCGCAAGCCACCAGCCGAAGCCCCTTGAGCGGCTGCTCTTTCGCGAACCGCTCGCGAATCCGGGCCAGTACCGGCATCTCGCGGGCTGCCCAGTCAATCCGGCGACGGCCGCCCGGTGCCAGGGACGGATCCTTGATGTCGAAGTTACGCGTATCCGTGGACGGGGTCGCCATCGGTGTCGTCTTCTCTCTTTCCTGCGGTGTGTGAACCGCGATGCTAGCTTCTATCGGCTATAGCCGCAACCATGTCGGACTCGTGCAGACGCCCGGCGTATTCCGGGAACGACTCCTCAAACCGGGCGATGAAACCCGGTACATCGTACACATGTTCCTGGGTTCCGTAGTTCTCAATCGGATAGGTTGCCGCCTGAGCTGCCACTCGACCGACCATATCGAGATCGAAGCCCAGGAGCAGCCCCTTGAGCAGCCCGGCGCGGTACGCATCTCCACCGCCGGAAGGATCGACGACCTCGCGGGCCGGGGCAATTGGAATCTCCACCTGCTCGTCGCCGTGGCGTATCTCCGAGCCCTGCTCGCCATAGGTCACGACCGTGAGCTCGACACGCTGCCGGATGTCCTCGATCGACAGACCAGTCTTGCGTTCGATCATTGAGTACTCGTAGTCGTTCGCGACCATGATGTCGGCCGCCTCGATGCCCTCGGTGAGCTGGTCGCCCGTAAGAATGGGTATCTGCTGCGACGGATCGAACACGAGCTTCGCACTCGACGCAGCGATCTGCCGCGTGTGCAGCACCATGCCCTCGGGGTCCCCGGCACCGACAACGCCATAGACGGCGCCGTTCGCCGCGTCGGTGAGATCGATCTCGCGCGACTTCCACATTGCACCAGGGTAGAACGAGACGATCTGGTTGCCATGCAGGTCCGCGCTCAGGAAACCCGTGGCCGTGAGCTCACCACCGACCTCTACCACGCCGCTCGTGTCGACACCATGCTGGTCGAGCACCGATCGATACTCGCCGAAATCTTCGCCGACCGTGCCCACGAGCGCCGCGGGCTCTCCGAGAAGACCAAGACTGTAGGCGACGTTGCCGCCGACCCCGCCCCGGTGCTTTTTCAGCGAATCGATCAGAAAGCTGACGGAGAGCACATGAGCCTTCTCGACGAGAATATGATCCTTGAATGAGCCGTTGAACGACATGATGTGGTCAAACGCGATCGATGCGCTGACCACGATGTTAGGCAACTGAGTCACGCGACGGGACCCCCACTTCCTCTGGACGCACGAAGCCCGCACCGTTCGGCTTTCGCGAGGTCTGCATTAGGCAGTACATACCACGAGGCCGGTGCTGCTGAACGGTACCGGTTACCGTCAAGAGGATACCACGGGCGTCCCGTCAGGCGGAATCGCGCGCAATGATGGCCGCCAAGGCGGCGTCGACCGCCGTCTCCGGCACGCCACGCTCGACGCTCACGCCGCCCTCGGGGAGCGGCACGATCCACTGCTGGCGGCCGGCGACCCGCTTCTTGTCGCTTTGCATGCGCCGCCGGATCTCGCCGCTATCGATATCGACAGTGGTTGGCAGCCCAAACGCTTCGAGCACCGATACGACCTCGTCGACACGATCGCTGGAAACCCGACCCAGCGCCTCGCCGAACCGCATCGCACCGTGCAGCCCGACCGCAATTGCTTCGCCGTGGAGCAGCGTGTAGCCTGCCGCCTCAATGGCATGCCCGATGGTGTGCCCGAAGTTGAGAATCGCCCGCAACCCGGCCTCACGCTCGTCTGCTTGAACGACAGACGCCTTGATCTCGACATTGCGTGCAATGATTGGATTCAGCAACGGCGAAGCCCGGTCATTCAGCAACCTTGCGTTCGCGACAACAAGATCAAACAGTCCGCTGTCGCCAGCAGGCGTCGTCGGCTCGATCAGTCCGTGCTTGATAATCTCCGCCCATCCCGAGCGATACTCGCGGTTTGGGAGCGTCTTCAGCATTTCGGGAGCGATGAGCACCACCGGCGACTGGTAGAAGGCGCCGATGAGATTCTTGCCGGCCGGGTGGTTGATGCCCGTCTTGCCGCCCACGCTGCTGTCGACCATGGCCAGTAGCGTGGTCGGCACCTGCACCAGGCCGCCCCCCCGCAAGACCGTGGCGGCCGCGAACCCGACGAGATCTCCGGCCACACCGCCACCAAGCGCGACGATCACATCCGATCGTTCGATACCACCTCTGAGCAGGCCATCGTAGAGTCCGCCGAGCCCGGCGAGCGACTTGCTCGCCTCCCCACTCGGGAATGTCAGCGTCCGGACCTCCGCGCCGTCTCGTTCAGCAGCCGAGACCGTCGCTTGGAGGTGATAACCGGCAACGTCCTCGTCGGCGACGATCCAGACGCGGCGCGCCTTTGGCCACTGCTCGCTGATCCTGACTCCCAGGAAGTCGAGCACGTCGGCTCCCACGTAGATGCGCGACGCCGCTCCGGAAACGTCCAGCCCGACCAGCCATGAGCGCCGGCCGAGGGCATCGGCAACGAGGCCGGTCACCTCATCGACGGTACGATCCCCAACTGGAAGAACGATGCCCGCCCGCCGGTACCACCGGTCCCGCTCACTCAGGAGCGCCCGGATGCGGGCAAGCGGATTGCTCCCTGACAGCATCGGGCGAATCGCGCCGCTCGGGTCCTGCGCCTGCTGCTCCACCAGTCGTTGATAGAGCACCTCGGCCGGCGCGTCGAGCAGAACGGACAGCGTGCCGCTGGCACCGAGCAGATCGCTCCCCCACGCCTCCTCGTTCGTCACTGCCCCGCCGCCTGTCGAGATCACCGCGTTCTCGCTCTCCAGCGCTGCCCGAAACTCTTGCCGCTCGATCGCCCGGAACACGTCCTCACCGCTGGTTCGAAAGATATCGGGAATGGAGCGCCCTTGGCGCCGCTCGATCTCGGCGTCGAGATCGATGAGCCGCCAGCCGAGTCGCCCGGCTAGCATGCGGCCGACGGTGCTCTTGCCCGCCCCGCTCATGCCGATCAACACCACGCGTCGGAAGGTCATCGTGCCTGCAGTCCTCGTTCTCCCCTGAAAATCAGTGGGTGCGTATACTTGGTGCAGAATGCTCTCGCCGCGGCCGCGCACAGAACCGGGGTCGCCACTCATGCCGAGACAAGGATACGCCGCCACTGATGTCCACAATCATGATCGTCGACGATGACGCTGCCATTCGAGGGGTCCTTCGTGATCTTCTTGAGGACGAGGGGTTCGAGGTCGCCGAAGCCGAAACGGGCAGGGCCGTGATCGATTCCCTCTCCGGTGACACGCCGCCGGACCTCATCATGATGGACGTGCGCATGCCGGACAAGAGCGGCATCGACGTCCTCAGGGAGGTGAAGCCAACCAACAACGGTCCCCTCCCCATCATCATGATGACCGCCTTCGGCACGAGTAGTGTCGCCATCCAGGCCATGCAGGGTGGTGCCTACGACTACCTCACCAAGCCGTTCGACCTCGACGACGTCATGCTGACGATTCGCCGCTTCTTTGACCGGAAGCAGCTTTCGGATCAGATCGAGGAACTCTCCAAGCGGCTCGACAAGCCGGATCCGAACGATCTGATGATCGGCAACAGTCCGGCCATGCAGGAGGTCTACAAAACGGTGGGCCGGGTGGCCCGCTCCGACGCCACGGTACTTATCACGGGCGAAACGGGGACCGGGAAGGAGCTCATCGCGACCATCCTCCACGAGACGTCCAACTACGCTCGCGGTCCACTCGTCAAGGTGAATTGTGCAGCGCTCCCGGAGACGCTGCTCGAGAGTGAACTGTTCGGCCACGAAAAAGGCGCCTTCACCGGCGCGATGAACCAGCGCAAGGGCCGGTTCGAGCTCGCCAACAAGGGGTCCATCTTCCTTGACGAGATCGGCGAGATGACCCTTTCCACCCAGAAGAAGCTCCTGCGCGTGCTCCAAGAGCGCGAGTTCGAGCGCGTCGGCGGCACGGTGTCAGTCAAGGTTGACACCCGTGTGATCGCGGCGACCAACAAGGTGCTCCAGCAGGAGGTCGAGGCCAACCGGTTCCGCGAGGACCTCTACTACCGCCTCAACGTGATCGCCATCTACTTGCCGCCCTTACGGGAGCGTCGCGAGGACATCCCGTTGCTGGTTGAGCACTTCCTCAGCAAGTACCGCGCCACGCCTCGGTCCGAGCCGTCCCGAATGAGTCAGCAGGCCGTGGAGATGCTGATGGACTACGACTGGCCGGGCAACGTCCGTGAACTGCAGAACCTCGTCGAGCGCGCCGTGGTGCTCTCACAGGGATCGATCATCACGCCAGAGCACATCAGCTTCTTCGGTGCCGACAGCCGGCGACTCTTCGACATTGGCACCCTGGTTCGACGTGGCACCTCGCTCGACGACCTCCTCGACGAGGTGGAGCATGCCGCACTCGAGGAGGCGCTCGCCGCTGCCAAGGGCGACCGCTCCGAGGCCGCAGCGCTGCTCGGCCTCAAGGTGCCCCAGTTCAACAAGCGGATCTCTGCTCTGAGCCCCGGCTAGCGTCCAACGCGCAATGGTCCGATAACATGCAAACGGGTGGAGCGCGTGCCTTTATCGCTCAGGAAACCTCCGCTGTCGGCTGCTGCCTCTCGGCAGTTTCGGCAGGCTCTGCTTTCCTGGCCTCCTGCTCGTCCTTGCGGCTGATCTGCAGCCGGGAGGCCGTCTCGCTCGCTCTTCGGGTAAACTCCCTGAGGTGTTCCCTCGTGGGTTTCTTCCCGAAGCGATAGTAGTAGTCTGCCGCGCGTCCCATCACGACGGTACCGACGTAGGCAATGGCGACCTTTGGCACCGTCCCGGCTGCCAGTGGAAGGAAGGAGGCCGCCTCCCGTGCGAGCGTGCGCCAGAGAAAGCCACTCCCGACGACAGGAGCAAGCTCCCGCATGAGCTTGAGCTGATTGTCCAGCGCGCGGTTGTGCACCGCGGCGATCTTGTAGACCATCATCACCTGGTTCTTGGTGAGAACGATCAAGTCTGCACTTGCCGCGACGATCCCGCCAATGAACGGCACGATGGCCGGCGCGTTGGAAACCAGGGCGAACTGTGCGTTCGCCTTCGCCGTCTCGTCGACGATCGCCTTGACTGCAGCCAGCTGCAACTCTGGGAAACGGCGGCCCAATGCGGCGGCAAACTCGGTGTCCGCCGAAACTATCGCGTCCTGCGCTGCAGTGATCTCTTCCACCGTCATCCCCGGTCCGCAGACTTTCGCATCGACCAGCTTGCGTTTCGCCGCTTCACCGACAGCTGATTTCACCTTCGGCAGGACGCCACTGTCGGTCGGGTCAAGCACGACAATCACATCCCATCTGCTGGCATCGATGTCCTCGAACCAGCCCGTGCGGATGTCGACGTGCCGCATCGCGTCGTCGCCGAACACCTCGGTCACAAACCGCTCCGCTCGCCCCTGTTCGTCGGCAACGACCAGCACTCGAGGCGCCGTCTCGGCCCGGCTCCGAACCTCGTCGAAGTCGACCTCCTTCACGACGTTCATGAACCCGCGCACCGTGCCGAGTGCGCCCAGTATCTTCGGCATCCCGTCGATCCTCTCGCTTCTTTACGGGCAGAGGCGGCAGCAGCAAGCTGTCGCTCTCATAGCGCATCTTCAGGCGGATTCATCTGCCTGCGACCATACCATCAGCCGTGATGCACGACGAGTGCCACCACAGCCGGACAGCCTCGGCAACAAGCCGAGGCTGCGACGTTTTCCGACAGTTAACGCGGCTCTAAGCCTCGTTCCGGAGGCGCTCCATGGCTTCGACAAGCCCCTGCACCGCGTTGGCAGAGTTCTGGAGCGCTGCCTGCTCCTCGTCGGTGAGCGAAATCTCGATCACCTGCTCCATGCCGTTCGCGCCGAGCTTCGCAGGGACACCGACGTAGAGACCGCTGATGCCGTACTCACCCTGCAGCAGGACGCTGGACGGCAGGATGCGCTTCTTGTCGAGTAGCACTGACTGAACCATCTCCACTACCGAGCTGGCGGGAGCGTAGTAGGCGCTGCCGCTCTTCAGCAAGCTGACGATCTCGGCGCCACCGTTGGCAGTTCGCTGCTCGATCTCCCTGAGCCTATCCGCAGGGATCAGCTCGGTGATCGGAATGCCGGCGACAGTCGAATACCGCGAAAGCGGCACCATCGTATCGCCGTGACCGCCGAGGACGAAAGCGGAGACGTCCTCGACCGAAACGTCGAGCTCCATTGCGATGAAGGTCCGGAACCTTGCCGAATCCAGCACGCCGGCCTGGCCGATCACCCGTTCGCGCGGAAAGCCGGCCGTATCGAACGCAACGTGGCACATCGCGTCGAGCGGATTCGACACCACGATGATCACCGCATTCGGCGACGTCGCGACGATGTCCTTCGTCACGGACTCTACGATGCCCATGTTGGTCTTCAGCAAGTCATCGCGGCTCATCCCCGGCTTGCGGGCAATGCCGGAAGTAATCACGACCACATCAGAATTACCTGTCTCCCGATAGCCGTTCGTGCCGGTCAGCCTACTGTCGTAGCCGAGCACCGGGCCTGCCTGCATGAGGTCGAGCGCCTTGCCCTGCGGCATCCCCTCCACGATGTCGACCAGCACCACGTCGGCGTAGTCGCCCTGTGCGACCAGCTGCGCGACAGTCCCGCCGACCATGCCGGCACCGACCACCGTGACCTTAGAGCGACCCGTACGCCGCGCGACGTCCGTTGCCATCTCGCCTTGCTCCTCTCCGGGCCCTGCCGACGCAGGTGCCGATTCTTGCGGCTGGCGGAGCCAATTCCGTCGATCACGCCAGTTTCCGGCAGGTCTCGCTTGCGATTCTGCTGGCATGGTACCACGCACCTTACCGCATTCCGGCAGCCGATCAGGACGTTCCGGCAAGCATTCCACCGAGCTCGACCACCATCCTCAGGGCCACCTCATCCGCGTCCCGATTCGCCAGTGTGGCAATCGTTATCCGGCGTCCGTCTCCAGACCTGATCGAGAATGCCGCTGCCGAGTAGCCCGGACCGCCGCCCGCATGTCCGGTCAGACTATGTGAACCCGGATCGAGATCCATCATGAGCCCGAGTCCGTAGCCGGGCACGCGAATGACCGGATGGGTGACCAGAACTGGCAGCGCGGCGCGCATGACCGCCAGCGACTGCTGTCCAAGCAGGTGTCCAGCCAGCAGGGCGTCGACGACAACGGCCAGCTCAGCCACGGTCGACTGCACGACACCGTGCGCGACCCATCCAGGGTGGTACCGTCCGCGGACGTCAACCAGCCCGCCCTCGCCGATGGACGTCGTGAAGCCCGGCGTCAGCTCCAGCGTGTCGTCCAGCGTCTCGCACATGCGAGTACGCTCCAAGCCGAGCGGCCGGAAAAGCAACTCATCGAGCGCGGTTGCCAGGGAGCCGCCAGCATGCCGGCCAACGACACGCCGGATCAGCAGGTATCCGATATTGGAGTACGCCCAGCCCTGTCCCGGTTCAAAGAGTGCCCCTTGCGCTAGTGTGCGCCCAAGGATGGTCGCTTCCGGCCACGGCTCCATCGGCGAGGTCCTCACCGCCTCGTGATACTCTGGCATCCCGCCATAGTCCCGCAGGCCGCTGGTATGGCGGAGTAGATGCCGGAGGCTCATGCGCCGGTCGATGGCCGCCTCCGGGATCAGGCTGGCCACGGAATCGGTCAACGACACGATACCGCGCTCGACCAAGCGCATTGTCACCGCTGCCAGCAGCATCTTGGTCACGCTGTACAGCAGAAACTGCGCGTCCACCTCGATCGCCTTGCCTCGGGCAAGATCGAGGCTACCGACACCGGCGTGGAAGACGCGCTCGCCATCGACCAGGATCGCGACAGCGGCGCCAGGCGTCTCGGTCTCCTCCAGCAGGGAGTCGGCAGTCGAGATCAGTTTGGACTCGGGCGGTAATGGCGCCATGTCGCGTTCTTCCCTTTATGTTCTTCTCTTTGCGCCGCGGCCTGATCCGGGCGTTGGTGCGCTCTGGGATGCGGCGTATATCCACTACGATACGAGGGCGCAACGAGTTGACGACGGTCGCCAGCAGCGCCTATAATCCTTGTCGCTGCATCGTCAGGCGGCAAGCACCTGCCCAGGTGGCGGAATAGGCAGACGCGCTAGCTTGAGGGGCTAGTGCCCGTTTAGGGCGTGAAGGTTCAAATCCTTTCCTGGGCACCACGATCGGTCCGGATTGCCGACAGCTGAGGGGCGATTAGCTCAGCTGGAAGAGCGCCACGTTTACACCGTGGATGTCAGAGGTTCGAGTCCTCTATCGCCCACCGTAACGGTCGGGCAGCCGATCGGCCAGACAACTTGCCAAGGTAGCTCAGTTGGTAGAGCTCACGACTGAAAATCGTGCGGTCGGCAGTTCGAGTCTGCCCCTTGGCACCAAAGAGGTGGAAACCGGGCGGGGATCAATCCCCGCCCGGTTTCTTGTTGCGCTGATTGTTTCTTGCAGCCTGCGAATGTTCGCGCAGGTCACAGATCGACCTTGACCCGGTCACAGTGAGGCCCGCGTCAAGACATGTCTTGCCCGTTCCGCGCCTCCTTCCGATGAGAGAAAGTGCTCCTCTTCGCGTCCCCTGCACTCTGGCACGGCTCGAGGCGTCAGTTGCAGAGTGCTGAGGCGGGGTGCACCGCGGTCTCAGTCCCTGAACAAATCCTGGTTGCCCTCCACCGGCAAGTCCGCACGCTCGCCCCACTCGTTCCATGACCCGTCATAGTTGCTCAGCAGGTCGAGCGGCATCCCCGCCCGGTGCAACCCGAAGAGCAGTTGCGTCGCTGTCACGCCTCCGTTGCAGTAGGCGGTTACCGGCAGGTCCAGCGCAACTCCGGCCTCCACAGCCTGCTGCCGGATCTCATCGCCTGCCTTCCAACAGCCGTCGATGCCAGTGAACGACTGCGCCGGCACGTTCACTGCACCTGGAATCCGCCCGCCGCGGGAGCCACGCTGCGTCGCCCCGGAATACATCCCCTCGTCACGAGCGT
>DASYWL010000162.1:0-6482 GCA_035936055.1 Thermomicrobiales bacterium | reverse complement strand
GTGACGCATCGATCTGCGGTTCGTTCGCAACATCGATGCAACACGACCGATTCGGATGCGGTCGTTGCGGCATTTGCGGCAGGTGCGAGAGTCGGCATAAACTCGCAGGGTTGAGTTTTTTCGTGCGCGGCCTGATCGCCGCCTGACTATCTGGAAGCCTGCATGCGGATCATTCGACATACCGGATACATCAACTCGCGAAAGCGCCGGGCGAGGTGGATTGCGTTCCTCGGCTTCTTGATCCTCACGTCGACGCTCTGGATCGCGCTCAATCCGTCACTGCTGGTGCCAGCCTACATCGCGATGTTCGTGGGCTTCATCATCTTCAACCTAGGGATGCAGCAGGTCGGGAAGTGGTCTCGCAACCCGCGCAACGACCAATTCCTCGATGCGCTGCTCCGCGACAAGCTCAGTGATCGCTATACGCTGTTGCACTTCGCCCCGATGGGCAAAACCAAGGCGGAGCATCTCCTGCTCCATCCCGGCGGATTGCTCGTCATCACGCTACGCGAGCTCGACGGGCGCATCGTCGAGCGGGGCAGGCGTTGGACCCGCAAGGCCGGCGGGCTGCGACGACTGTTCTCCTTCAGCGGACCGCAGCTCGGCAACCCGAGCATGGAGACCGAGGAGGCGATCAAGGAGGTTGAAGCCTACTTGGCCGAGCACCATATGGAGTTCGACGTCAACGGATCGATTGTTTTCTTCCATCCCGAGGTCGAGCTGGACATTCAGGATCCCATCCATCCGGTGCTCCTTGGTGATGAGCTGCCTGGCTTCGTCAAGGACCTGGAGCCGGACCCGTCCATCTCGCAGGCCGAGCTGCAGGCCTTCCTCGAGCCGCTCGCGGAGGGCGAAGACGTCGAGGTGCCAAGAGTCAGCTCAAGGCGCCGCCCGGTGCGGCGGCGCGCGGCGTAGCACCGCATGCGCACGACCAAGCATCGAGCCGTCTGGGACACCTGGGGAAACTCGACCGCGGCCGAGCGGCTTCATCGCGCTGTGGAGCAGGGACCGCGGCACGCCTATCTCCTCACGGGGCCGCACCATATCGGCAAGTCACATGTCGCGCTCCGGTTCGCTGCGTCGCTGCTGTGCCGTAGCACCGAGCGTTCGGGCGAGTTTTGTGGCGGCTGCTCGACCTGCCGACGAGTGCTGAAGGGTGTGCACCCGGACGTGACCCGCTTCGATCTGGAATGGCAGGCGAGTCAGGACGAGGGCGGCTCGAAGAACCTCTCGCTGAACATCAAGACCGTTCGCGAGATCGGGCGGCATGTCTCGCTGCGACCGGCGGAGAGCAACTGGCGTGTTGTCGTGGTGGACGACGTCGAGACGATGCAGGAGCCGGCGCAGGAAGCCTTCCTCAAGACGCTGGAGGAACCTCCCTCATATGTCGTGCTGCTAATGCTCGCGACCGATGCCGAACTGTTGCTGCCGACCATCCTCAGTCGCTGCGCCATCGTGCCGATGGTACCGGCGACCGATGCGCTCGTCACCGAGGCGTTACTGGATGCTGGGGCGAACGAGGCCGACGCCGAGCGCATCGCCGTCGCTGTGAGGGGCCGGGTTGGCTTGGGCCTCCGGGCCGTGGAGGACGCATCGTTGCTGGAGACGCTGTCGGAGCACGTTTCCGAGGCGGTGCGGTGGGTTGGCGGGGATCCCTATGAGCGCATGGCCGAGGCGTACCGGCTGGCGGAGGGATTCACATCCGACCGAGAAATGGTGTTCGACCGGGTCGCTGCTGTCGAGGCGGCGTGGCGAGAGCTCATGCTTTCGGCGCATGGCGTCGAAACGATTGCGCGTCACCCAGTGCACCATGTTGGCAGGCTGCGAGGTCCCGACGAGGGCGTGGCAGCGCTCCGGTCCATTGACCGTTGCGTGCGCGACCTGGAGGCGAACGTCCGCCCGAGGCTCGCCATTGGGACGATGGTGGCGGCTTGGCCAAAGCTGGAGGCGCCGTCGTGAGCCGATATGCCTCCGGGGAGCCGGGAAACATTTGCCTTGCCAGAACGGCCGCCGGGGGGATGGCTGTCGTCGGCAACGCAGATGCAGATGCATTCGCCGCAGACGTCGTGGTCATCGAGCGCGCCGAGAGCCGCCTGGAGATCGCGCGACTTGTGGGCACGGTGGCAGCAGGGCACGAGCCCGCCGTCGAGGCGAGGATCATCGGCTCCTATCGCATCTCAGCTGATGGGCAGCCCCTCGGTGACCTTCTCGACCAATCACTCGATCGAGAGCCGGAAGGCCACTGCTGGGGTGCGCTCGGTCTGCCGCACGGTCTCGACACCACCGTCGTGCCGTCCGCCCGCGCTGGCCTCACGAACGACTTTGCCGTAGCGCGAGGGAGCAGGGGTGTGAGCGAGCTCGAACGTCACCCGACGCTGACGATCGCTCCGGGCGAGCGCGTGACGATCGGCGAGCACAGCGGGATGGTGACGGCCATCGACCGGCGAGCCGGGACGATCGAAGTGACCACGGGCGATGCCGAACGTGTAACCGTTTCCATCGATGAAATACGTCGGTCAAACGCTCAGGAGCAGGCACAGTGACGCGATACATGGTGATCCACGAGATGAACAAGGATTCGGAAGAGCACACGCACCCGCCGACGCGCTTGCGAGATCTCGCGCGCGAGCTCGGCAAGGATGGGTCTCAGCCACGGTGGCTCGCAACCTTCTCGCCGGACCTGAACGATGATCGCGTGGTCTCCCTCTGGGATGCGTCAAATGCCGAGCAGGTTCGAAAAGCGATCGAGGAGTACGGCTTTCTGGATCATCTCACGCCCAAGGTCTTTGCCGTGCGCGAGTGGGGGCCTGCCGACGTTCTTGCCGCCGGCGACGAGGACTGACGGCCGGGCATCCCCTTTTCAGTCTGTCGGGGATGTGGGATTCTGGCGACAGTGTTTGAGCCGACGTTGCACACAGTGCGGCATTCGCAGCAGGAGTTCCAGATGGCGACGACCTACAAGACCATCGGCAAGCGAACGAAGCGCATTGACTCCCCTCCGAAGCTGACTGGTCGCGAGAAATTTGCCGGTGATCTTCGGTTTCCGGGCATGCTCCGGGCGAAGCTGATCGGAAGTGACTACGGCCATGCGAAGATCGTGTCTGTCGATGCATTGGCCGCGCTGGCGGTGCCCGGCGTGGCGGCCGTGCTGACCCACGACGACCTTCCTGTCGTTCGCTCTGAAGAAGGGGCATCCCCGATCTCCATCCTCGCTGACGGCGAAGCCCTCTATGTCGGCCATCCGGTGGCGATGGTATTGGCTGAGACGGACCAGGCCGCGCGGGATGCCGCCGACCTGGTCACGGTCGAGTATGAAGAGCTCGAGGTGATTGTCGATCTGGAGGCGGCGGCAGCCGAGGACGCACCCTCGGTCAGTCACGGAGCCGTCGGCAACTTCGCCGAAGAGGCGGAGATGCACAACGCGGATGCCGGGTCCGGACAGCCAGCGGCCGAGGATCTCCCGCCGAACGTCTCGAACGCCGTCGACTTCCAGCGCGGAAACCTCGAGAAGGGCCTCGCAGAGGCCGACGAGATCGTGGAGTTCGACTTCACCTCCGACGTCGTCCACCAGGGCTACATTGAGCCCCAGGTTGCCCTTGCGGTCCCGGAGCTCGGCCGTCTCACCATTTACACCAGCACCCAGGCGGCGTTCCACGGTCGACAGGAGACGGCGGAGTCGCTCGGCGTCGATCTCGACGACATCAAGATCGTGCCGATGCCGGTCGGCGGCGGCTTCGGCGGAAAGTTCGTGCTGATCGAGCCTCTGGTTGCGGCTGCGGCCAAGGCCGTGGATCGCCCGGTCCTGCTGCAGTTCACGCGAGAGGACGACTTCCTCACCGGCAACCCGGCACCGGACTGCAAGATCCACGTCAAGCTTGGCGCCAAACGTGACGGCACACTTACGGCGCTCGATGCGTTCCTGCTCTTCGACTGTGGAGCGGGGTCGGGCTCTCCGTTGAGCATTGCCGCCATCCTGCTCGGGGGCTACTACCGGTTCCCCAACCTGAGTATCAAAGGCTACGAGGTGCAGACGCACCGGCCGAGCTCCGGATCGTACCGGGCGCCGGGCGCGCAACAGGCGAGCTTCGCGATCGAATCGGCGATGGACGAGATGGCGCACAAGCTCGAGCTCGACCCCCTGGAGTTTCGCCTGCAGAACTGCGTCGTCGAGGGCGACGAGCGCCCGAATGGCGCCCACTGGCCGCGCATCGGGCTCAAGGAGACGCTGGAGGCGCTGCGCGAGCATCCGATCTGGAAGGAGCGCGAGCAGCGTCGAGCGAGCGGTCATGGCATCGGCCTCGCGGTCGGCGGCTGGCCGGGCGGTATCGAGCCGGCCACGGCGGCGTGCCGCCTCGACTCGGACGGCAAGCTCACCGTCATGCTCGGCTCGGTCGACCTCAATGGCACCAACACGACGTTTGGCCAGGTTGCGGCTGAGTCGCTTGGTGTCTCCTCCGGTGAGGTTCGAGTGCGCACGGCAGACACCGATTCGGCCCCCTTCGCTGGCGGCACCGGTGGCTCCAAGGTCACCTACACGGTTGGCGCAGCGGTTCGCAAGGCGGCCGACGATGCCGTCGAGCAGATCAAGCAGATCGCCGCGGAGCAGCTTGAGGCCTCGGTTGAGGACCTCGAGCTGGTCGACGGATTCGTCCGCGTCAGGGGCGTGCCGGAGTCAGGCATCTCGCTCGAGGATGTCGCATTGGCGAGCATGAAGAGCGGTGGGCACGGGCCGGTGCTCGGCCGCGGCGCATCGTCGATCAGCCAGATCGCTCCCGGTTTCGCTGCGCACCTCGCCGAGGTTGCGGTCGACGAGGTGACCGGCAAGGTGAAGGTGGTCAACTACGCGGCCGCGCAGGACGTCGGCTTCGCCATCAATCCTGCCGCCGTCGAGGGCCAGATTCACGGCGGCGTAGCCCAGGGTATCGGCTGGGCGCTCTACGAGGGAATCCACTACGGCGAGGACGGCTCGCCCGATGCCTCGTCACTTCTCGACTACACGCTGCCGCGCGCGGAAATGATCCCGCCGATCGAGGTGCTTCTGGTCGAGGTAGAATCGGAGCATGGGCCGTACGGCGCGAAGGGCGTCGGCGAACCGCCCGCGATCCCGGGTCCTGCCGTGATCGCCAATGCGATCCGGGACGGGATCGGTGCGCGGATCACCGACATCCCCATCCGGCCGGCCGCCGTGCTGGAGGCGATCCCCGAGTAGGCGAGCAGCATCGAACGTACAGAGCCGAGGGACGCAGCGGTGGTACCATTCAAGCGCCATCGCTGCGTCTCTCGTTCCCAGCGGACCATCCTGCAACGCCCATGCTGCTCGAACTTGCCATCAACGACTTCGCCATCATCGCGTCGAGCCGGATCGAGTTCGGGCCGGGCATGCACGCCCTGACCGGCGAGACCGGGGCCGGCAAGTCGATCCTGCTCGACGCGCTCGGGCTCGTGCTCGGTGACCGTGCGTCTACGGATGCCGTCCGTACCGGCGCCCGCCGGGCTCGTATCGAGGCGCTGTTCGACCTCGCCGACGCCCCACGGGACCGGATCATCGCGATGCTTGAGGAACAGGGTATCGAGCCAGACAAAGAACAACTCGTTATTACTCGCGAGGTGCAGGCGGGCGGCCGCTCGGTCGCGCGGATCAACGGGCAGATCGTCACGGTGAGCGTGCTCAACGCGATCGGGGGGTTGCTTGTCGATGTCCACGGGCAGTCGGATCACTTCGCTATCCGGCGCAAGGACGAGCAGCGACGCCTGCTGGATCGGTATGCGGGACTCGCGCCGTTGGTCGAGGAGGTCGGGGAATTGAGTGGGGAGGTCAACCAGCTCCGGTCGCGCCTCGCGTCCCTCTCCACAGGCGAGCGGGAACGGGAGCAGCGGCGCGACCTTCTGGCGTTCCAAGTCGAGGAAATCGACGCGGCGGACCTCCAACCGGGCGAGGACGGGGCACTCGCGAACGAGCAGCGTGTGCTCGGAAACGCCGAGATGCTCCGCGAGGAAACCCTGCACGCCATCGCCACGCTTTCGGGCGACGATCTCGGCCCCGGCGGTGTCGACGTGGGCTCGACGCTGCGCCAGGCGGAGACCGGACTGGCTCGGATAGCCGAGGTGGATGCCGCTGCCGGCGGCCTCGCCGAGCGTCTCGCCGAGATTTCGATCCTGACTGAAGACCTCGGGCGCGATCTTCGGCACTATCTCGATACCGTCGAGGTCGACGAGGAGCGGCTGGCAGAGGTCGAGGAGCGGCTGGAGTTGATCCGTACGCTGAAGCGCAAGTACGGCAGCACGATCGAGGACGTGCTCGCGTACCGTGACGAGGTCGGCCGTGAGTTGGAGTCGCTCACGGGCGAGGAGTTCAATACGGAAGCGCTGGAAGCTCGTCTCATCGAGGCGGAGAAACGCTTGGGCACGGTCGCTGTGAAGCTCTCTCAGGAGCGCCGGCACGCTGCCGACCGACTCTCCGCCGAAATCGAGGAGAGCATTGC
>DASYWL010000161.1:0-2189 GCA_035936055.1 Thermomicrobiales bacterium | reverse complement strand
CCCAGAGCAGGTGGCTCCTTGGCGGCAAGGAGAAGCCGCTGAAACGCCGTGGAGGTGGGATGGGCCAGTTGGCTGGCGTGGGTAAGCCGAAGATAGCGATAGTTGTCGTACTCCAGCTCACACTTCAACTCGGAGACGAATGTTCTTCCCGACGCCCGGTCACGGAGCGTGAAATCGAGGGTGCTTCCGCGGCTCACCCCCGGCTCATAGAGCGTCGGTCGCCCGATATCCTCGTACGGCGCCTGCGGGCACATGCACCAGACTCGCACCACCTGTTCACTGAATAACGCGAAGAGCCGCGAGAGGTACGTGTCGCGTGCATGTTCCCTGCTCCGGAAGAACGATTCAAAGGGAGCAGTCACCACTCGTCCTCTTCATGTCAGGACGTTCTCGATCCGATATGCAAGCGTCTCCCCGGGATCGGATGCAACCACCGGGACCGAGCGCGCCTCTGCCTCCCGCCGGAGCCACTGGCTGAATCACCAACTCGCCACAGCCGCCCTCCGCGCCTCGGGCGTCGCGCCAATCTCCGCGATGCCTCGGCCCCGGTCGAGCATCGCGCGCAGCAGGGCATGCTCCGAATCCGGGACAAGCAGCGCCATTCGCGCCGCGCCGGACGCGGCATGTGGCCTGACCTCCGTGTGCTCCAACAGCTCCGGCAGGATGCCGTCACCCTCGATGACGACCGTGTCGCCTTGCGCGACGTGGTTGCCGACCACGATCGCGATCGCGTCCGTCATCGCGCGGCCGACGTCGATGAGCGCGTCACGAAGGCGGTCTGCCGGCTGACTCCAGACACCGGGCGTCCGCGCGAAGTAATAGAGCGCCTCGGTGGCGGCCTCGCTCGGCAAACGGGCACCGCTCCACTGGAGTGCGAGCCGGAGGTCGTCGACCTGCACCCAGGTGACGCCGCGGCGGCGGGCGATCGCCTTCGGCGGTCGTCTTGCCGGTCCCCGACGCCCCGGCGATGAGCAGCACCGACCAGTTGCTCACTCGACTATCTCCTGTCCGGAAGGCGAGCGATCAGATGTGGGAGCATCACCTCGACCTTCATCATCGTCTCGTCTCTGATCGCACCACGCCGCCCGCGGAACCCGGCGATGCTCACCGCTCGCACCTGCTCGCACATGATGAACGATGGGGCGGTGAGCCCTCCCTCCGGAGGATCGACCGGTATCTGGGTCGGGATGCCCCGATTTGTCCGTGTCATCTGCACAACTATGATGAGCGACTCGAATGCGCGATTGAAGCGATCATTCGATATGACCACCGCCGGCCGCGCGCCGCCCTGCTCGTGGCCCTTTTCCGGGTCGAGCACGACGGTCCACACCTCACCATGGCTCGGTTGCGGCAGATCAGGCATCGGGGTCGTCACTCTCGGTGTCGTAGGGAATTTCCCCCTCGAGCTCATCACCGGCGGCCGTGTCCCAGAGCGCAGTTTCGTCCTGATAGTCCTGCCAGGCCTCCGGATCGTGCTTGAGCCTGGCGAGCGAAACCCCCAGCTCCTGCCAGAACTGCTCGCGACGCCGGGACGATGTGGATCGTTGTGCTGGCGACCTTCCGTCGCAGTTCCCCTTTGGTTGCCCGCTGTTGTATATGCACGCAAGGATAGGCTCATTGCTACATTTCCATGCTGACATACAACGAAACGCCCCGGACCGAGTGGCCCGGGGCGTCTGGCGTTCGCGGTCTGCCGATCACTGGTATTTCGGCAGGATCTCGCGCTTGGCGAAGTCGAAGAAGCCGTCCTGGTCCGGTCCGATCTGGTGGATGTAGACGTTCTCGAACCCGGCGTCGGCATAGGCCTTGATCTGCTGGTGGTATCTCTCGGCGTCCGGCCCACAGACCACCGACTGGCCGATCGTCTCCTTCGTGACCAGTTGCGCCGCCTCCTGGAAGTACTGTGGCAGCGCCAGCTCCTGCGAGAGCTGGCCCGGCAGCCCAGTGTAGCCCCAAATCTTCAACGCCGTCTCCAGCCCCTCGTCCTCGGTCTTCGCCCAGCAGACGGTCATCTGGCCGTAGGTCGGCTTGCCCGTGCCGCCGGCGCCCCGGAAGGACTCCACCGTCTCCTTCTTCGGCGATGTGGAGATGAGACCGTTGCCGATCTTGCCCGCCAGGGTGGCCGACTCCGGCCCGTCCGCCGCGACGTGGATGTCCGGCAGCGTCTCGGGGAGCGTGTAGAGCCGGGC
>DASYWL010000160.1:0-7669 GCA_035936055.1 Thermomicrobiales bacterium | reverse complement strand
GCACCGTACCGTAGGGCGCGGCGGGCGACTTCTTCAACGCCTACGAGACCGTGCGCGACCCCTCGCACGTCCGCTCCTTGACTGAGGCGGAGTGGGTGGCGCTGCTGGAGCGGAACGGGTTCCGGATCGAAACCGTGGAAGCCTTCCCGAAGCGGCACGAGTTCGACGACTGGACCGGCAGAATGCAGGTGAGCGAGGCGGACCGGGAGCGGCTGCAGGCGATGATGCGCGAGGTCGGTGAGACGATCTGGCGGGAGTTCGAGGTCGCCTTCGACCCCGAAACCGGTCGTGTCATCTCTTGGGTCGACACCAAGACCCTCTTCACCGCCCGAACGTAGACGTCTAATCCAATCGCAGGGGCGGGCAAGTATTCTGCGCTCAGTCCAGGTTTTCGTGTCCGCCCGTCGTCGTGGGCATGCGGCTCCGCCATACCCCAACCGGTCATTTCGACCGGAGCGGCGAAGCCGCGGAGTGGAGAAATTTCTCCCGTGATCGGACTCAGCCCCTCGGCGGCCAAGGAATGGTCGTTGAGAAGGCGTGCGGAATTGCTGCATCAACGGGGCGTTTTTCTCGAACCACGGTAGCGCCGCCGAAGGTGCAACTCCGGCTCTCTGCTACCATTTTCCCAATGATGCAGACGAAAAGGGGGCGCATGATGCGCGACAGGACAATGTGGCGGGGGTGGACCATAATCGGTGCGCTCGGTCGCGCGCTTGTGCTGATCGGCCTGATGCTTGCCTTGGTGACGGCGACGTTCTCTCCGGGAGCGACCGCACAGGGCGATGGTGAGCCACAGGTGATGATCATCCCGATCGAGGGGGCGGTCGAGCCCGGCCTCGGGGCCTACCTCGATCGCTCGATCGAGGAGGCCGAGGAGAGCGGTATCGCCACCATCATCCTCGATATTGATACCCCCGGCGGGCGGCTCGATACTGTACTGGAGATGCGCGATGCCATTCTGGACACCGCCATCCCCGTCGTGGCCTTCGTCAACCGGCAAGCCTTCTCTGCCGGCGCGCTGATCACCATCGCCAGTGATGAAATCTGGATGACGCCCGGTGCCGTCTTCGGTGCGGCCACCCCGATCAGCGGGGCGACCGGCGAGACCGCCGATGAGAAGACCATCTCCGCCGTGCGCTCGACCTTCCGCGCCACTGCGGAAGAGCAGGGGCTCGACCCGGAGATCGCGGAAGCCATGGTCGACCCGAACGTCGTGGTCGAGGGCTTGGATGGTCCCAACTCGCTCCTCACGCTCACTACCGAGCAGGCGCTGGCGTACGACTACGCCGACGGAGTCGCCCAGAGCCGCGAGGATTTGCTGGCGGAGCTGGGCTTCGAGGACGTGGAGGTGGTCGTCGCCAGCCCAACCTTCTTCGAGCGCGTGGTGCGCTTCATCACCGACCCGGCGCTGGCATCGATCCTGATCCTGCTCGGCCTCGCGATGGTGGTGCTGGACGGCCTCGTGGGCGGGTTCGGTGTGATGGCGCTGATCGGCGCGGGGCTGCTGGGCATCTTCTTCTACGGGCACCTGCTTGCCGGCTTTGCCGGCTGGGAGGATGTCGTGCTGGTCGTGGTCGGGCTCATCCTGATCGCCATCGAGGTCTTCGTGATCCCGGGGTTCGGCGTCGCTGGGCTCCTTGGCGGCATCTCGCTGATCGGCGGGCTGGTGCTGGCGATGACCAGCCGTGACTTTGGTGACGAGGGCTTCAGCGCCGAGGCCGGTGATGCCTTGCAGACGCTGCTGATCACCCTCTCGCTGACCGTGTTGGTCATCGTGCTGGTGGCCTGGGGGCTGCCACGGCTGGTGCCCAGTGTGGCGCGCCCGGCGCGAGGTCTTCAGCGCATGACCCTCTCGTCCACCGTCAGCCAAGGGAATGATCGCGAGTCGAAGCCAGGTTATTTCACCCGTCTGCTCGGCGGACACGATGTGGTGGAGCGTGACACTGAGGGGCATACTGCTGTTGAGCGGCGACGTCGGGCTGATCCCGGGAGTCCACGCGATCCCGCTCGTGATCGGCACATCTGAGGGACTCACTGAGGCCGCGCTGGCGGCACCGTATCAAGACGCGACGTTGCGAGCAACGTGATGTCGCGACGCACAGGAATGCAGCATGGAAGAAAACATCGGCCTGATCATTGGAATCGTCGTACTGGCCCTGTTCATCCTGTTCTTCTTCTACTTCGTACCGGTGGGGCTGTGGATCACGGCTATCTTCTCCGGCGCGCGGGTCGGCCTCGGCACGCTCATCGGGATGCGCCTGCGCAAGGTCAATCCAAGTGAGATCGTGCGGCCGTACATCAGTGCGATCAAGGCGGACGTCAACCTCCACGTGAGTCAGATGGAGGCGCACTACCTCGCCGGCGGCAATGTCGGCCGTGTGGTGCAGGCCCTCATCTCGGCCGACCGCGCCAACATCGAGCTGCCGTGGAAGCGGGCAACCGCCATCGACCTCGCCGGTCGTGACGTGCTCGAGGCCGTGCAGGTCAGCGTCAACCCGAAGGTGATCCAGACGCCGCGCGTGTCGGCGGTCGCCAAGGACGGGATCCAGCTCGTTGCCGTCGCCCGCGTGACGGTGCGCGCCAACATCGACCGCCTCGTCGGTGGTGCCGGTGAGGAGACCATCATCGCCCGTGTCGGTGAGGGTACCGTTTCCAGCATCGGCTCGGCGGCATCGCACAAGACGGTGCTGGAGAATCCGGACCAGATTTCGAGGTACGTGCTGGAGCGCGGCCTCGATGCGGGGACGGCGTTCGAGATCCTCTCGATCGACATCGCCGATGTCGACGTCGGGCGCAACATCGGTGCCGAGCTCCAGACCGACCAGGCCGAGGCGGACAAGAAGATCGCCCAGGCCAAGGCGGAGGAGCGCCGCGCGATGGCGATGGCGGCCGAGCAGGAGATGCGCGCCAAGGTGGTCGAGGCCGAGGCCCAGGTGCCGCTGGCCATGGCCGAGGCGTTCCGCAGCGGCAACCTCGGGGTGATGGACTACTTCAAGATGGAGAATGTCCAAGCCGACACCCGCATGCGCGGTTCGATCGCCGGCGACGAGGACCATCAGTAGGGCTCGCTCCCCGGCCGTCTCGATCGCTCAGGCACCATCTCGTGGTGCCTGAGCCAGCGAAAGTCCTCGACCATGGATGTTGGCGACATCATCAGTCTGCTCTTTGTCGCGTTCCTCATACTCAGCCTGCTCGGCGGGCTCTTCGCTGGCAGCCAGGAAAGCGAGGAGGGGCAGCGCCGCGTGCCGCGCCCGACCGACATTTTCGAGAGCGGCGGCCCGCAGCGCCCGCAACAGTCGTCGCAGCCGCAACGCGCGCCGCAGGAGCGGCAGATGCCGACCACCGCCACCGAGTGGTGGCAGGAGTTGACCGCGCAGCGATCAGGGACCGAATCAGGCCCGCAGCCACGGCCGCAACCGCAGCCCCAAGCGCCGTCGCGCCCCGAGCCACGCCAGCCCGAGCGGCAGGTCGCCACCTACGACGACGCCATCGAGCGCGGTGAGGTGGACCGTGCCGAGCGGCAGCAGCGCCGCCGCGAGCGTGAGACGGCGGCGGCCGGGCAGTCGGTGCGCACGACCGAGCAGGAGACGCTGAGGAACGAGATCACCGACAGGCGCTCGCCGATCGACGCCGAGCCCCGGCGGCGGCGCGACCGGGAGATCGGGGCGGTGACGGCTCGACGCCACCGCGCCGGCGGGGACATCCTGCGCCGCTCACTCAAGGAGCCGGAGACGCTGGAGCGCGCCTTCATCGTCAAGGAAGTGCTCGACGTCCCCATCGCCCTTCGGGAGAAGTAGGCCAGGCAACCTGCGAAACCGCTGCCGTGGCCGTGGGTGGCCGGGCTGACAGGGCTTGTCCTTGCGATTCCTGCGTAGCGTCTGCCTCCCTCTTGTGATTGTCTGCGAAGCCGGTGACAGTTACAGCATGAGCGCCACCGCCCATGCTGCAACCACGGCTCCATGAGTGGGCGAGTTCGCGTCGCTTCGCCGCGATTGCTGCTGCTCCAGACGACCCCTGATGCCCGACTGATCCTTATAGCACGCGGCGTCCGTGCGTTCGGCGATGGTTTCGTCAGCGTGCTGTTGCCGCTCCACCTCACCACCGTCGGGCTTCCTGCCGGCCAGGTCGGCCTCATCACCACCGCGACACTGCTCGGTTCGGCGATGCTTACCCTGCTGGCCGGTGCGCTGGCCGATCGCTGGAAGCGACACGACCTTCTCGTCCGTGCGAGCCTGCTGATGATCTTCACCGGCGTCGGGTTTGCCGTCGCGGACGACTTCTGGCCGCTGCTGGCGGTCGCCTTCGTCGGCACCATGAACCCGACTGCCGGCGACGTTAGTGTCTTCCTGCCGACCGAGCAATCCCTGTTGTCGGTGACCGTCGCGCCGGAGCACCGCACCGCGCTTTTCGCCCGCTACACGCTGATCGGCGTGCTCGTTGCGGCGGTCGGCGCGCTCGCAGCGGGCATCCCTGATCTGCTGACCTCTATCTTGCCGATGTCGCTCTCCCGGGCGCTGGACGCGATGTTCGTCCTCTACGCTGCGCTCGGCGTTGTCACGCTGGCGATCAATCATCGGCTCTCGGAAGATGTCGAGCCACCCGCTGACGCACCACCGTCGCGTCTGGGATCTTCCCGCAGGGCGGTCTACCAGATGGCGGCGGTCTTCAGTCTCGATGCGTTCGCTGGCGGGTTCACGATGAACGCGATCATCGCCTTCTGGCTCTTCCTGCGGTTCGACCTGGCGACCTCGACCGCCGGGCTGATCTTCTTCTGGGCGGGACTGCTCTCGGCCGGGTCACAGCTGGTCGCGCCGATGCTGGCGCAGCGGATCGGGCTGATCAACACGATGGTCTTCACACACCTGCCAGCCAATGTCTTCCTGCTGCTGACGCCATTCATGCCGAACGTCGAGCTGGCAGTGGCCTGCCTGCTGGGACGGTTCGCGCTGGCGCAGATGGATATCCCGGCCCGAACCTCGTACGTCATGGCCGTCGTCACCCCACCGGAGCGACCCGCCGCTGCGAGCATTACCAACGTGCCCCGCAGCCTCGCTCCGGCGGTCAGCCCGACCTTCGCCGGCAAGCTGCTCGGCATGACGACCTTCGGGTGGCCGCTGGTGATCGGGGCATCACTCAAGATCGTCTACGACCTGCTGCTGCTCGCCATGTTCCGTCACCGCAGCCCGCCGGAGGAGCAGCACCGGTGATCGAATCTGGCCTCGGCCGCGAGATGGAGCTCTATCATGGTGGAAGGCACATCGGATCATCAGGCGTGAGGGAGATCGGGATGAGTGAGACCGGGGCATGGCCGGTTGCCGGCTACCTGCAGGATGGTCGCTACGGGTTGCGCGCACCGGTGCCAGAGGACGCGGATTACGTCACCACCTGGCACGAGGAACCGTTTCCGATGACGCTGGAAGCCGCGCGCGACCTGCTGATCCAACAGGAGACGATCCCCTGGGGGAATAACCCAGCCATCCGGCTCATGATCGTGGATCTCGTGACGGACGCGGTCGTCGGAGGGGCGATTGTCGAGCGTGATGACAACCGTGTGAGCAAGCTGGTGATCACTGTCGGTGGCCCGGATCCGACCGGCGAGGCGGCGCAGCGCGTGCGGGCGGCTGTGCTCCGCCTGCTGGTTCCCTGGGTGATGGGCGAGCTCAGTCTCATGACGACTGTGATCGACGTCCCGGCCGACGAGACGATCCTGATCGACGCCGCGAAGGACCTCGGCATGGTCGAGGCCGTTCGCCTGCGCGAGCACATCCTCCGGCCCTCCGGACGCGTCGACTTGCTGATGCTGGAGTTGGTCAACCGGCAGTGGGGGCGAAGCGATGCGTAACGCAGTGAAGATCGGCGAGCGGGTCTGGCTGCGCCCGCTGGAGCTTGCCGATGCCCGGGCAATCGCGCTCGCCGGTCATGTTGAAACGGAACGCGTTTCCCGGAGGGTGCCGACCAGTGTCATCGCCTTCGAGCGATGGGTGCGCGGCTTTGCCACCGACGGTGCTCCCGATGCGATTGCCTTCGCCGTCTGCTGGCACGGTGACGACACCTGTATCGGCACCGTACGGCTCGGACAGATCGACTGGGTCAACCGCACGGCCGAAACCGGATCCGGCTTGCTCTCAGCCGAGGATCGCGGCCGAGGGATCGGCACCGAGGCGAAGCATCTGCTGCTCGAATACGCATTCGTCGACCTCGGGCTTCACGCGCTCAACGCCATGGTCTACGAGGGCAATACCCGCTCTGCGGCGGCGCTGGAGAAGCAGGGGTATCGCCTGGCAGGACGTCTCACTGCCGACGTGCAGCGCGATGGGGCCTTTCGCGATACGCTGGTGTTCGACCTTACCCGCGAGGACTGGGAACGAGCGCGCGAACGGCGGCGTTCCAGCCATTCGGATATTCCGTAATCGTTGAGGGGGTTTCCATGGCGTACCTGAACACGACCCTTGGACCGAAAGCAGCCGACGAGCTCGGCATGATCCTGCCGCATGAGCATGTCTTCGTCGACCTGCGGACGTGGGATCAGCCGGGGTACGGTGAGGGTGGCCCGGAGGATGTCGTGCGGTTGATGAAGCCGGAGATCGAGGCGGCTCGAGTCGCTGGGGTGACGGCGATCGTCGAGCCGAGCACGGTCGGGGTCGGGCGCCGGACGGACATCCTGCTGGCCGTCTCGGAGGCAACGGGGTTCCCGCTCGTCGCGCCGACTGGTGTCTACCGGGAGCCGTGGCTGCCGCCGTGGGCGCGGGAGGCGAGTGAGGATGCCCTGCGCGAGTGGATGATCGCCGAGCTTACCGGTGAGATAGAGGGTACCGGCGTGCAGGCAGGCTGGATCAAGGTCGGCTCCACCGACGACGGCGCGACCGAGATGGAGGCGAAGGTGCTGCGCGCGGCGGCGGGCGCCGCGATCGAGACCGGTTCCACCATCGGGAGCCACACCGTGCGCGGCCATGTCGCCCGGAACCAGCTCGACATCATCGAGTCGGTCGGCGCACGGCCAGACACCTTCGTCTGGATTCATGCCCATCAGGAGCCGGACGTGGCGGTCCACCACGAGCTCGGTCGCCGTGGCGCGTGGATCGAGTACGACGGCATCGGGGAGCCCGCGGACGACAAGCGCTTCATCGACCTGGTCCAGTGTGGCCTCGACGCCGGTCTGGAGGAGCGGCTCCTGCTCAGCCAGGATCGCGGCTGGTACGACCCGGCCCAGCCGGGCGGCGGCACCCCGAAGCCCTTCACCTACTTGCCGGAGCACTTCCTGCCCAAGCTCGCCGACGCCGGCATCGACGACGCAACCATCGATCAGCTGATGCGCCGCAACCCCTTCGATGCCTTCGCCCGGCCGTGAACTGACAGCAACCCCGTCCGTGACCGGCACGGCTCTTGCGTTTCGCTCCCGCATCCAGATGTGCTGGCGGCAGGGTCAGTCGCCAGATTCGCTAGGCGCCCGTGTCCAGCGGGATCACATGCATGCGAGGAGGCTATACATGGCGATGCCCTCCGTCCCGATCAATACCGACACCGCACGTAAGCTCGCCAGTGGCTCGGATGGTTCAGCCTGGGCCTGGGGGTGGCACAGGTCGCCGTACCGGGGAAGGTCAACGCGCTCATCGGCGTTCGTGATACCAGTCGCAACCGGCTGCTCCAGCGCATCTTCGGCGCGCAGGAG
>DASYWL010000159.1:0-3311 GCA_035936055.1 Thermomicrobiales bacterium | reverse complement strand
GAGGTATACAAGCAGGACGCGCAGGGCGACCAGGAGGCGCTGAAGGCCATCGAGGAGATGGAGGAGCGCGATCGCAAGGATGTCGAGCGGCTTCGCGATCTCGTCGCCAGCAGGCTCGGCAAATAGCTGCCAGCCAGCAAGAAGGCGGACGAAACGGCCCCTGGAGTTCTCACCGGGGGCCGTTCGCTATATGCTGTCAGCCCCATCGGTGGTAGCTGCATCCGCGACTTGGCTCACGAGTAGTTTGTCAATGCGATGACCATCCATGTCGGCGACCTCGATGCGGTACCCTTCGTGGTCGACGTACTCGCTCTCCTCGGGAATGTGCCCAAGCTGCTCGATGACGAAGCCGCCCAGCGTCTCGAAGTGCCCATCCTCCTCGCCGGGAAGCTCGTCGATGTCGAGCAGCTCTCGCGCCTCGTGCGCCGGAAGTCCCCCGTCGATTAGCCATGTCCCGTCGTCGCGCCGCACCGCCCCCTTGATGCCGGTGTTGGTCTGGTCGTCGAGCTCCCCAACGACGTCCGAGAAGACGTCCGTGAGTGTCAGGAGCCCGACGACTCCGCCGTATTCGTCGACCACGATCGCGTCTCGCCGGCCACTGGTCCGCATCTGCTCGAGGATGTCCAGCACCGCTCCCAATTCGGGCACAAACAGCGGCTCGGTCATCGCTGCACGCAGATCGCAGCGCTCGCTGCGTAGCGCCTGCTGCCACAGGTCGCGCGTCGACACCATCCCGACGACGTGGTCGATCGATCCCTCAACCACGGGGTAGTGGCTGTGCGGCGCCTCCCGCATGACTCGCCGGTTGTCCTCGTCGCTCCAGCGCAGATCGAGGAATGCGAGCCGGTGTCGCGGGGTCATGATCTCGGCGGCGGTACGATCGCCGATATCGAATACACCGGCCACCATCCGCGTTTCGGCAGCTTCGAAGACACCCGCCTTCCGGCCCTCAAGCAGCAGGTGGTGAACATCCTCGTCACTGATTTGATCGCTAGTATCGCCATGCTGACCTATCAGACGCAGCACGACATCGCTCGAGACCGCCAGGACACTCACGACAGGGGCGGTGACCTTCGACAGTGTCTTCAGCGGACGGGACATCAAAATGGCCATCGCTTCAGCCCGCTGCAGGGCGATGCGTTTGGGGACCAACTCTCCAATGACGAGCGCGAGGTAGGTGATGCCGAGCACCACCACCACACCGGCGATGCTCCTGCCGGTGGTCGGGCCGACACCGGGGATCTCGGCCAGCAGGTCGCCCACCGGTGTGGCGAGCGTGGCACCACCGAGCGCACCGGTGCCGACGCCGATCAGCGTGATGCCGATCTGTACCGTCGAGAGGAACCGATCCGGTTGCGCGACCAACTCCAGCGCTGCCTGCGCGCCGGCGCTTCCCGCGTCCGCGCGCTGCTGAAGCCGCGATGTCCTGGCGGAGACGACCGCCAGTTCTGACATCGCCAGAAGGCCGTTCAACACGATCAGCAGAAAGACGATCAGGAATTCCATTCCGACCACAAGGACCCCTTGTCGGCACCGCAACGCAGGAGTTCTGCGATAGAGTGCGTGTGTCAGGTATTGGCACACGCCCGGCGAGCGATGGTCGAGCGGCCGGGCTGCATGTCCATCGTACACTGGGACGGAAACACGCCACGAGGAGGGCACGGCATGGCACTGGAAACGGTATTCGCGATGGAGAGCTCGGCCATCAAGTTCGGCTCCGGCGCGACGCGGGAGATCGGCGACGACGCTCAGGTTCGCGGTTGCCGTCGGGTGATGCTGTTGACGGACCCGAAACTGGCTGAGAGCCCGATCCTCGACTCGGCACGAATCGCACTGGCAGACGCCGGTGTGGACTGCGACATCTTCTCCGACGTCTTTGTTGAGCCAACCGACGACTCGTTTCGTGCGGCGATCGATTTTGCCCTCGCTGGCACGTACGACGGTTTCGTCGCTGTCGGTGGCGGCTCTGTGATCGACACGGCAAAGGCTGCCAACCTCTACTCAACCCACCCTGCGGACTTCCTCGCCTACGTCACCAAACCGATCGGCGAGGGAAGAGTTGTACCCGGTCCGCTCAAGCCGTTCATCGCCGTGCCGACAACCGCCGGGACCGGCAGCGAGACGACCGGCAACGCCGTGCTCGATTTCCCCCAGATCGGCACGAAGACGGCGATCGCCCACCGGCATCTTCGCCCCTCGCTCGGCGTGATCGACCCGGACAACGTGCGCGACCTGCCCCCGATGGTTGCTGCGTGCTCCGGACTGGATGTGCTCTGCCATGCGCTGGAGTCGTTCACGGCCGTGCCGTTCGACGAGCGTCCGAAGCCGGAGAAGCCGCAACTGAGGACGCCGTACCAAGGGTCGAACCCGGTATCGGACATCTGGTCGAAGGAGGCGATCCGGATCGGCGCGGAACGGCTCAAAGCCGCCGTCAATGACCCGAGCGACCACGAGGCGCGCGGGCAGATGCTGTTCGCGGCGACGCTGGCCGGCATCGGCTTCGGCAACGCCGGCGTCCACCTACCGCACGCGCTGTCGTACCCGATCTCGCGGCTCTCGCGCGGCTACTTCCCGCCGGACTACCCGCATGATCACAGTCTCGTGCCGCACGGCATGTCGGTCGTGCTGACAGCGCCGGCGATCTTCCTGTGGACGGCGGACGCTGCGCCCCAGGCGCACCGAGAGGCGGCGATCCTGATGGGCGCTTCACCGGACGAGGTGGACGAGCGGAATGCGGGCGACGCGATTGCCGAGCGATTCGTCGCGTTGATGAAGGCGATCGGGATGCCGAACGGGCTCAAGGGCGTGGGCATCACCGAGGACGACCTCGACGTGCTGGTGGCGGGGACGCTGCCGCAGGGACGCCTGCTGGTCATCTCGCCGAAGGAGCCGACGGAGGCCGACATCCGTCAGCTGTTCATGGACAGCATGACGCTCTGGTAGGGACCGGCCTTTCGCGACCCGAATACAGGAGACCACAGCCGGCCATTACCGGATCGCCCCGAGTTGCTGCGGAACGCCGGGTGGCGAGGGGGAGGGAATCAATCCGGAGCGTCGGCAAGCTGCGCCTGGTAGTGGGCGATAGTCTGCTGCCGGAGGTCGAGCAGGGCCGGTGACATCTCGACGGAGTGCTGCCGCTCCGGGGTGAGCTCCCGCAGGTGGGCGGGCAGGGCATCCAGCGACGCCATTGCTCGCTCGCGGATCGCCTGCAGCGATTCCTCCGTCGAAACCCGCGTACCGTTCTTGACGATCGGCTGCAGCAGCTCGCGGCTTCCCGCCGGTGCCTCTTCGGTGTCGAGCTGGACGGTATC
>DASYWL010000158.1:0-6737 GCA_035936055.1 Thermomicrobiales bacterium | reverse complement strand
GCCAGGACGTGGTCTTCATGGGCCGCCAGACGACGCTCCCACCGGGACCGGTGCGCATCGCACGGGAGACGGGCGCGCCGCTCATTCCCGTCTTCACGCGCCGTGTCGCGAGGGGACACGAGCTAACGATCGGCGAGCCGTTCCATATCGAGCGCACATCGGACGTCAGGGCCGACATGGCGGTCGGGATGGAGCGACTCGTGGATTTCTTGGAGGCCGGAATCATTTCGTCGCTCGATCAATGGGTGATGTTCCAGCGGGTGTGGCTGGAGCCCCAGCGTGTGCCGGTGCGCGTCTTTCCGGTGGGATCCCCGCTGGAAAGCGAGCTGCTGGAGCGCGTCGCAACCGCGCTGCCCGACCCGGAGCGCCTGGCGCACCGGAGAAACCGCACCCGCCTCCCCGAACAGGATGATCCTACCGATAGTTGACGAACTGTAGCGCCACAGGCCAGTCGGACGCCTTCACGTGCTGGATGACTTCCTGCAATTCGTCGCGGCTCTTGCCCTGAACGCGGATCGCGTCGCCCTGGATCTGAGGCTTGACCTTCTTGAAGTTGTCCCGAATGTCCTTCGAGATCTTCTTGGCGATCTCATCGTTCAGGCCTTCCCTGAGCCTGACGACCTGGCGAACGCGCGCGCCGGAAGCTTCCTCTTCCTTCTGGTAGTCGAGGATCTTCAGCGACAGCCCGCGCCGAATGAGTTTGGATTCGAGAATGTCACGCACCGCTATGAGGCTGTAGTCGGACTGCGTAGTGATGATGACCTCGATGTCCGACTCCTCGATCTCGGTGCCGGTATCCTTGAGATCGTATCGGGCGCGGATCTCCCGCATGGCCTGGTCCACGGCGTTACGGAGCTCCTGCCGATCGAAGCTGGATACGATGTCGAACGATGCTGTACTTGCCATAATTTCCCTCCTCGTCGAGGTATCGATGCTCGCGACTGTATACCATACCGCTTCGACGCCGGTCAGTTCATCCTTGCAGCGTCGGGACGCGATAGAGAACATGGGAAGGAGTTGACGTGAACGATCAGTGGCAACGCCGGCTCTCTGAGGTTCCACTTCTTTACAAGATCCTGCTGGCAAACGGGCTGATCGTTGTTCTGGGCGCCACGGTCGGGACGCTCGTTACCGCACATACCGTGAGCAGCCCATTGGACCCGCTGAGCTACACGCTTATCACCATGTTCGCGTTTGTTGGCTTCGTCTTGAGCATTGCGGTGAACTATGTTGTGCTTCGCGCGGCGTTCCAGCCGCTGTACCGGCTCGGCGAGGTCGCCGAGAGCATTCGGCAGGGTGACTTCAGCCGCCGGGTGCGGCCCTCGACGTTCTCGGACCCGATGCTGGCGCGGCTAGGCGCGTCGTTCAACGAGACGCTCGATGAGCTGGGACAGGATCGGGATCGGCTGCGCGAGCTGACGAGCCAGATCATCGATGCTCAGGAGGATGAGCGGAAACGGATCGCTCGCGAACTGCACGACGACACCGCTCAAGTGCTTTTCGCGCAACTGCTCCGTTTGACCGCGCTGAAGTCCTCGGAACACGAGCCGGTTCGAGCGTGCGCCGAAGCGCTGGAGCAATCGACAGTCGACGCGATCGAGGGCGTGCGCCGCCTCGCTCTGGAGCTGCGGCCTCCGGCCCTCGACGACCTCGGCCTGTGGGCGGCGTTGGCCGAGCTGGCACAGCGGTACGAGGAGCGCTATGACCTGAGGGTCGCCTACGAGTGGAAGGGGTCGCGTGAGCGGCTCGCCAGGGACCTTGAACTGGTGCTTTACCGGATCGCGCAGGAAGCGATGACCAACGTGGTCAAGCACGCGCGTGCATCCCACGTCCAGCTCGCGCTGTCGCGCTCCGCTGACGAGGTCGCCCTCTCGATCAGCGACGACGGCGTTGGCTTCGACGCGGGGCGGGTGAGCCGTCGGGATGACCGCAGCCTCGGTCTTGGCATCTTCGGCATGATCGAGCGAAGCGCGCTGGTCGGCGGGAGCCTACGTGTGGTGCCGCTTCACCCGCGCGGCACACGCATTGAAGCGATCGTGCCGCTGGCGCTGGTCGAGCGCATCATGGAATCAGCAACGTCTGGTGGGAAGGCAAAAGGGTAGCAGGATGGCTGCGGGCGAAACTACTCGTATCCCGGTATTGCTCGCCGACGACCATGGTGTCGTCAGGGCGGGCCTGCGGGCGCTCCTGGAGGCCCAAGCGGACATGGCCGTGGTTGCCGAGGCCGAGGACGGCCAGCAGGCGGTGGAGCTGGCGAAGACCCACCGCCCCAACGTCGCGGTCGTCGACCTCTCGATGCCGCACGGTGGTATGGACACGATTTCGGCGATCACCAGTCTCGACATCGGCGTCCGGGTGCTCGTCCTGACCGTACATGCGGAGGAACGCTACCTCCTGCCCGTGCTCGAAGCGGGCGGCTCCGGCTACGTCCGCAAGTCGAGCGCGCACACCGACCTGTTGAACGCCATTCGCACGGTTGCCAAGGGTGAGGTCTTTCTTGACCCGGCAGCTACCAAGACGCTGTTGAGGGGGTATCTCGGACGTGCTCATGCTGGTGACGAGCTCGACATCGGCGAGGTGCTTTCGGAGCGCGAGCGCGAGGTCGTCAAGCTGACGGCGGAGGGATACACAGCGCAGCAGGGGGCGCAGATGCTCTCGCTCTCGCCGAAAACCGTTGAAACCTACCGGCACCGCGCGATGCAGAAGCTCGGGCTTACCAACCGGGCAGAGCTGGTCCGGTACGCCCTGCGGGCCGGCCTATTGTCCGACGAGGACGTGTAAGGCTATTCCCGACAGTATGTGGGACATCATCAGGAAATTCTACGCGCGAAAGCGCGAACTCTCCCTGTCGCCCGGGAAGGTCCGGTTTCCCTAAACTCGAAATACTGAAGAAGTTCAGCGGCTGTGAGCGTCAGTCCCAGATCGAGCACTCATCCTTTTCGCAGTATGGACCGCCACCGCACTCGATGACGAGGGGAAACATCAATGGCTATGACCAGTCATTCACTATCTCACCGAACCGTCTCCATACAGACGATGCACGCCAGCAGGCCGTCGATCCACCCCGGCTGGTACTCCCCGGTGCTGGCCCCCGAAGAAGAGCCGGTCGAGACACCACCCGAGGTGCTCTTCGAAGTTTTCACCGAGATTCTCAAGATTGCCGGCGCGCTTGACCGATCAGCTTCGGAGGCCCTCGAGGATTTGCGCCTCACCGCGGGAGCGTTCACTGCGCTGGTTGAGCTCGGCAAGATCGGCGACGCCGGCGTGGCGCCTTCAGAGCTCGCCCGCCGCCTGTCCGTTGCGCGGCGCACTGCGACGCTCTACGTCGACATCCTCACCCGCCAAGGGTGGGCCGTACGCGAGGCGCACCCCGGGGACCGCCGTATGGTGCTCGCGCGCCTAAGCGATGCCGGCAAGCGGCTGCTCGAGGAGGACGGTGAGCGCTACCAGCGCCGGCTTGCCGAGTTGCTGGGCGATATCTCTCCGGCCCAGGCCGAGCGCCTGCGACAGCTGCTGGGTCTGATCGTAACCGACAGGCGTAGCTAGCGGGTCATCTTCAAAGGCACAACGAGAACGGGAGCAGCCGCTCCCGTTCTCGTTGTGCCACCATCCGGCGCTACCCACTGGCGCCGCGCAGTACCATCACGGTGCGGGCGGGTACCGTCAGACTTGCTCCCGCGCGGTGCATTTCACCGCTCGTCGTTCCATCGACACAGTCGGTAGAGATCACCACTTCCCACTGCTTCTGATTCGTTTCGCCATTCGGATCAGGTAACACGATCTCGGTTTCCTCCGCGCCGCGGTGCATGACGACCAGGAGCGAAGAGGTGCGAATCGCGATACCGAACTCGTCCGGCTCTTCAATGGCTGTACCAGAGAGACGGAAGATCAGCGGCTCGTCAGTCTCCGCTATCCAGTCTCCGTGCTCCATCTCGCTGCCGTCCGGCTTGAGCCACGCGACGTCCTTGAGGGCGCTCGGGTGATCCGGCTGGCCACGGAAGTAGCGGCGACGGCGCAGCAGCGGCTCCGACTCCCGCAGGGCGACCACGCGACTGGTGAACTCGTAGAGCGCCAGATCGCCCTCGTCGAGGTTCCAGTCCATCCAGGTCAGCTCGTTGTCCTGCGCGTAGGCGTTGTTGTTGCCGTTCTGCGAGCGATTTACCTCGTCGCCATGCGCGAGCATGGGCACGCCTTGGGCAAGCAGCAGCGAAGCCAGGAGGTTCCGCTGCATCCGGGACCGGAGCGCGTTGATCTCCGGAATATTGGTATGCCCTTCGGCGCCGAAGTTCGCGCTCTGGTTGTGGTCGTGACCGTCCTCGTTGTTCTCGCCGTTCGCTTCGTTGTGCTTTTCCTCGTAGCTAACAAGGTCCCGCAGCGTAAACCCGTCATGCGCCACGATGAAGTTGATACTGGCGCGCGGTCCGCGACCGCTGCCCCGGAAGATGTCCGACGACCCCGCCATCCGGTACGCCATAGTTCCCCGGTCCTGGCCGCCCTTCAGCCACCACTCCCGCACCTCGTCTCGGAAGCGATCGTTCCATTCTGACCAGAGGATCGGGAACGCCCCTGTCTGGTATCCGCGTGGACCGATATCCCACGGCTCCGCAATGAGCTTGACAGCGGAGAGCACCGGATCCTGGTGGATAGCGTCAAAGAAGCCACTGCCCGCATCGAACTGTGGCCACTCGCGGCCAAGTGTGACCCCGAGGTCGAACCTGAAGCCATCGACGTGCATCTCCTCGACCCAATAGCGAAGGCTGTCGAGCACGAGCTTGAGAGTCTGCGGGTGGGCGACATCGAGGGAGTTGCCGGTTCCGGTGTAGTCGATGTAGTGCCGGGGATTGTCCGGCAGCAGGCGATAGTAGGTGGCGTTGTCAACACCGCGCCAGCTGAGCGCCGGACCGAGGTGATTGCCCTCGCAAGTGTGGTTGTAGACCACGTCGATGATGACCTCGATGCCGGCGGAGTGGAGCTCCTTGACCATGCGCCGAAACTCGCTCACCTGCACCAGCGGATCGCTGCTCTCGGCATATCGCGGCTCTGGAGTGAAGTAGTTGAGCGTGCTGTAGCCCCAGTAGTTGCTCAGCCCCTTGTCGACGAGAAACTGGTCGTCGACGAACGCGTGCGGCGGCAGTAGCTCGACCGCCGTGACGCCGAGCCTCTTCAGATACTCGATGCTCGCCTCATGCGAGACGCCCTGCCAAGTGCCGCGCAGCCGCTCGGGGATCGCCGGGTTGCACTCGGTGAATCCCTTGACATGCAGCTCGTAGATGACCGACTCGTTCCAGGGAATGTTGGGACGGGGGTCGCCCTCCCATCTGAAATCGCCGCCGGTCACGACAGCCTTGGGCACAAAGGCATCGTTGGGCCGCTCGTCCATGACGTCGTCATCTTCCGCACCCAGTTGGTAGGGAAAGACAGCCGGATCCCATTGGACGGTGCCGGCAAGCGCCTTCGCATACGGATCCAGCATCACCTTGTTGGGGTTGAACCGGTGTCCCTCGGCAGGTTCGTACTCCCCTTCGAAGCTGTAGCCGTAACGAGTGCCGGCGTGGACACCTGGCAAGTAGACATGCCAGACGTCCTGCATGCGCTCATCCAGCGGCACCGTGGCGAACGGCTTCTCGTGGTTGTCATTCTCATAGAGGCAAAGGGTGACAGCGCTTGCGTGGCGTGAGTAGATGGCGAAGTTCGTTCCTTCGCCATCCCAGTGCGCACCCAGCGGTATCGGACGGCCCGGTCGGGGCGTTCCGAACACTTCAGGTAGGCTCATTCACAGCTCCTCAGGGCAAGCCGGGCAGCCCGCTTCGGCGGGCATCGGGAGCCGGAGGTTAGGTGGATTGGTCGGCGGAATGGCTGTTCTCGGGATTGGTGTCGGATTCGCCTTCCTCGACCAGGTGGACCTCGATCAACTCGAACCAGTCATCTTCGAGATGGCGCTCCTCGACGAGTCGGGCCGCGGTTGCCGCGTTCTCCGCCTCGAGCTGGTCCGTGTGCTCATCTCCGCCGATCTGATAGCGGACGGTGTAGGTGCTCATCGCTAGATGTCTCCGACATTTTCGAATAAACCCGGCAGCGCATCAGCACCTTCACTGCACCGCTGGACGGATTCATACATCGCGCCGCCGAGTCAGACGACGCTGGTACCAGTGTACGATGAACGCCGTGTCTGCTCAGTCCCCATCGTCGCCAGCGATTCCTCGATCAGCTCCGTGCCCGCCGTGAAAACCGGAATCATCTCCGGTATTGCCGAGAAGTCGAAGCGGCTGAGAGCATCGGAGGCGGTGTCGATCGCCAGCCTGAGGTTATCCGCTCCGGCTCGGTAGAGGTCGGCGACCAACTGCTCTTCGGGAGAAGGCTCGCGGGCGGCGAGGTAGGTGTCGATCTGTTCAAGGAGAGCGTTGATTCGAGCGGACTCGGCACGCAGCGCCAACAGATTGCGGGAACGCTCGCTCACCATCCCTTCGACCTCCCGCGCCGAATCGAGCAGCACCGATAGCCGCGGCTGCATGTAGTCGACGAAGTCCGTGTCCATCGGATCGTCCGCACCCGGAGTGGGTGCGAGTGGGACGATGGCCACGCCGATGGCCGTCGCCAGCAGGAAAAACAGGATGGTCAGCGGGCGGCCCCGGGAAATGGTCACTGGGTGATGCTCCGCGGTTGGACGGGACGGGATTGCCGACCCTGTGCGCGAATCGGCACTGCTCGTGCGCATGGCAAATGTATGACAATACGAC
>DASYWL010000157.1:0-19462 GCA_035936055.1 Thermomicrobiales bacterium | reverse complement strand
ATCGAGGTCATCGCCGCCACGGGGCGGTCGAGGAGCGTCGAGAGGTGCGTGGCGACCGGCACCAACCGCAGCTCGTCCACGACCTTGCCCCTGGGGCGACCGAGGTGCGATGCGAGGATCACCTTCGCCCCGTTGTCGATCAGCCAGATGATGGTCGGGAGCGCCGCGCGGATACGGGTGTCATCGGTGATGCGCCCGTCCTCGATCGGTACGTTGAAGTCGACGCGCACCAGCACGTGCTTGCCGGCGCCGTTGGCCGAGCGGATGGAGCGTTTGCTCATGCTTCTTTCCCCCACTGGAGAGGCAACCGGGCAGCGAGGGGCCCGTCGCTGCCCGTGGCAAGCGTGCGGGCGGGCACACGGCCCTCCCCTACGCGAAGCCCTGCTCACAGATGACCGCGGTCAAGTCCGCGATGCGGCAGGAGTAGCCCCACTCGTTGTCGTACCAGGCGATGGCCTTCACCAGCCGATCACCGGAAACTATCGTCGAATCGGCGTCGACGATGGAGGAGCGCGCGTCCTGCTTATAGTCCATGGAGACGAGCGGTTCCTCGGAGTAGCCGAGGATGCCGAGCAGCTCCTCGCTCTCGCTTGCCTCCTTGAAGGCCTGATTGACTGACTCCCGGCTTACGGGCTTGGTGGTGGTGGCAACGAGATCGACGATGGAGACCGTCGGGGTCGGGACACGCAGCGCGAAGCCGTCGAGCTTGCCCTCGAGGGCGGGGATGACGAGCGAGATCGCCCGGGCGGCGCCAGTGGTCGTGGGGATGATGTTCTGCCCGGCCGAGCGCGCCCGACGGAGATCCTTGTGTGGGCCGTCGAGGATGACCTGATCATTGGTATAGGAATGCACTGTAGTCATCATACCGTACTCGACGCCGAATGTGTCGTTTAGCACCTTGGCGATCGGCGCGAGACAGTTCGTCGTGCAGGACGCGTTGGAGATGATGTGGTGCTCGCCCGGGTTGTAGGCATCCTCATTGACGCCTAGGACGACAGTGATGGCGTCAGTCGCCCCGGTCGAGCTCTCGGAGGTCTTGCTGAGCGGAGCAGAGATGATGACCTTTTTCGCGCCCGCCTCAATGTGCCCCCGGGCCTTGTCGGGTGACGTGAAGCGGCCGGTCGATTCGATCACGAGGTCCACGCCGAGCTCGCCCCATGGCAGGAGGGCAGGGTCGCGTTCCTCGTACACCTTCAGGAAGTGGCCGTTGGCATCGATACCATCTTCCTTCGCGAGGATCTCTCCCTCGGTGATGCCGTAGTTGGAGTCGTACTTCAGGAGATGGGCAAGGGTGTCGTTATCGGTGAGGTCGTTGACCGCAACGACTTCGAACAGATCCTCGAACCCGCCCTGCTGGACCGCCTTGAAGACCTGCCGCCCGATGCGGCCGAAACCGTTGATTCCAACCTTGTACATCATGAGCCCTGTTCCCTTCACTCTCGAAGCGAGGACCGCACACCGCCGTGTAGCGTGCCCAGACGCTGCCGCGGTCGATCGACCCTAGTGGACGAGTAATTGTGAGAATCGTAACAGTTCGTCCACCCGCCAAGAGGCAAGCATGGATCATGCCGAGAATCGCTGGTCCTCGGCGCGAGTGGTGGTCGGCGCGACAAGCACGGTCCCTCGGTGTTCGCGCTGCTGCGCCAGGCGCTCGGCCTGTGCCCGCCGCGCAATCTCGATCAGCACCTCAGAGAGCTTGGCTGGATCGTGCCGAAGCGGGTTGCTGTTGCTGACCATGTCCCGGGCGATGATCTCGACGGAGTCGTCGACGTGCGTCTGGCCGTCGTAGAGGATCGCCTCGACCTGCCACTCGTCACGAATGGCCTCGGCGGCGGCCGGGTTGTCGTTGACGAGCGCGTAGTTGAGCTGGTCCTTGCCAAGGTACCTCATGACCTCGCGCACATGGTCCTCATAGCCGTAGTTGTCGGTCTCGCCGTGCTGCGTGGCGACATTGCAGACATAGGCGGTGGGGGCGGTCGACCAGCGGATCGCCTCGCGAACACCATCGACCAGCAGGTTGGGCAGCACGCTGGTGTAGAGGCTGCCCGGGCCGAGGATGACGAGGTCGGCCTTCAGGATCGCGGCGAGTGCCGGGGTGTAGGCTCCCGGGGCATCCGGCTCCAGAAAGATCTCGGAGATGGCCGGCTTCTCGTGGGCGATCGTCGATTCGCCCCTGAGCACGCTGCCGTCAGCCATGTGGGCGCAGAGCGTGACGTTCTCCACCGTGGAGGGCAGCACGCGACCGCGCACGTTGAGGACGTCGGAGGACTCGATGACGGCGCGCTCGAAGCTGCCGGTCACTTGGGTCATGGCGGTAATGAAGAGGTTGCCAAAGGAGTGGCCGGAGAGTTCGGACCCTTCCGTATCGAACCGATAGTGGAAGAGGCGACCCATCAGCGACTCGTCGTCGGCAAGAGAGACCATGCAGTTCCGGATATCGCCCGGCGCGGGCATGTTGAAGACATCGCGAATGCGGCCGGTGCTGCCGCCATCGTCGGCGACGGTGACGATGGCGGTGATGTCGATATCGTGCAGCTTGAGACCGCGGAGCAGGGCGCTCAATCCGGTGCCGCCACCGATGGCCACCACGTTCAGCTCTGGCTTGACTGGGCCGAAATGGTGCTCGTTGACGATCTCCGAGAGCGGTCGAGTGCCCGGGGAAGCGGCAAGGAGCGGCGTGAGCAGGGAGCTGCTGACGCGGTAGAAGGCGAAGGCGAGCAGGATGAGCGCGCTGGCGAGAAGCAGCACGGCTCGCCACAGCTGCGAAATCGGTTGGAGGGTGAGCCAGCCGACGGGGCCCTGCAGACTGTCCGGAAAGTCGTAGCTCCGGTAGATCCAGACGGCGAACATCGCCAGGGCGAGCCCAAGGAGGACGATGGCGAGCATGAAGAGCCCGATCCATCGCTTGATCTTGATGCCTGGCCGGAGCCAAATCCGCAGGGTTCGCGATTTCATGGTCTGTCCATCGGATGTGTTTTCCGGCGATCGGCGTACAGCGAAAGCTGGTGGCGGAACGATTCCAGTCAGGCCACGTGTCGCGCGTGCCCGAGGCCAAGGATACCCTCTCGTCATCGACGCGGTTCCTGTCGCGGTGTTTGAGTATAGCACCGGAATCGGGTAGGATTCGGCCACCGCCGGATTGGCGGGACGAACCGGCAACACCACGTATTGGGCGATGCTGGCCCGGGTGCTTGACATGAGCGCCATGGCAGGGTATCATGATCGTTCGCATGGTCGATGGCCATGTGATACTCGTGATCGATACGCAACGTCGTCACGTTGGTTGGGCTGGACAGCGCGTGCAGGTTCATCACAAGAAAAGGCATCACCCTGGTGATCCGGGAGGGGAACGCTGTGCCCTCCTGCTTTGGCGTGCCCGCTGATCCACGGAGGTTCGCCCCCGGCCCGAGGCGGTCGCCGGTATTGTTACCTGCCGTCCCACACCAGCTGTGACGACGTCGAGGCCGATCCCCCATTTCCCAACATGATGTCTTATTTCAGACTCACGAAGAACAGGAGCGACTGGGCTGAGTGCGCGTGAGATCGAGGCTGGAGTTCCGGGCGCCGAAGCCCGCTGCGGTTTCGGCAACATACTGAGGAGCTGTGCATGGCTGTAGAGAGTACGTCGATGACCGGGGCGGCGACCCACGCTGTGGGTGCCCAGCAGGTGATCTCCAACATCGGAATCGGGCGGAAGTCCTACGCCGACATCCAAACTGTGCTGGAGATGCCGAATCTGGTCCAGATCCAGCTGGATTCGTTTAATTGGTTCATCACGAAGGGGCTTGAGGAGCTTCTCAAGGAAGTCTCGCCGATCACCGACCATCACGACAAGATGCAGCTCCACCTCTCGGAGCCGCGTTTCGACGAGCCCTGGGAGCGGCTTCCGGAGGGCGAGATCCGTGAGCGTGCCAAGCGGGACTCGCGTGTCGCCGAGGTCTACTGCCGTGAGCGCGATATGACCTATTCGGCGCGGCTGCGCATCTCGGCCAAGCTGATTATCAACGAAACCGGCGAGGTCAAGGAGACCGGCCCGGACGGTATCTTCATCGGCGATTTCCCGGTGATGACCTCCGACGGCACCTTCATCATCAACGGGGCCGAGCGTGTGGTCGTCTCCCAGCTCGTCCGTTCGCCGGGCGCCTACTTCGAGCGCAAGCCGGACCCGGCCACCGGTCGCCTGCTGTCGACCGCCAAGCTGATTCCGAACCGCGGTGCGTGGCTCGAGTTCGAGACCTCCAATCGCGACGTCATCTCCGTCAAGATCGACCGCAAGCGCAAGATGCCGGTGACGATCCTGCTGCGCGCGCTCGGCTACGACACGGATGACGAGTTGCTGGCGCTCTTCAGCGACATCGACACAAGCGAGACCCGTCGGTTCATCCAATCGACACTGGAGAAGGAGCCCACCAAGTCGCAGGGCGAGGCGCTGGTCGAACTCTACCGCCGCATGCGCCCGGGAGACCCCCCAACGCGCGACAACGCCGAGCGCACGCTGCACGACCTCTTCTTCAATGAGCGGCGCTACGATCTGGCGCGGGTCGGCCGGCACAAGCTGAACCAGCGATTGCACCAGGACGACGAGGTGCAGACCGACAGCCGCACTCTGGAGAAGGAGGACCTCGTCGAGATCGTCCGCGAGCTCATCCGACTCAACAATGGCCAGAGCCACCCGGACGACATCGACCACCTCGGCAATCGCCGCATCCGAGCGGTTGGCGAGCTGATCCAGATGCATGTGCGCACCGGATTCCAGCGCCTCGAGCGGGGCATCAAGGAGCGCATGACGATCCAGGACATCGAGACCGTCACGCCGGCGAGCCTGATCAGCACTACTCGGCCGGTGATTGCCGCGGTGCGCGAGTTCTTTGGTGGCAGCCAGCTCTCGCAGTTCATGGACCAGACCAACCCGCTGGCCGAGTTGACGCACAAGCGGCGTCTTTCGGCGCTGGGCCCAGGTGGCCTGAGCCGTGACCGCGCCGGCATGGACGTGCGTGACGTTCACCCGTCGCACTACGGTCGTATCTGCCCCGTGGAGACGCCGGAAGGTCCGAACATTGGCTTGATCGGCTACCTGGCGACCTACGGCAAGATCAACGATTTCGGCTTCATCGAGACACCGTATCGCCGGGTGGTTTCCAGCTTGGTGGTGGACGACCCGGCACTGCCGCTGGAGGGCCAGATTCTCCGTGACAACGCCTTCAACAGCGAGACCGATGAGGTCGTCGTTGAGGCAGGCACGACGCTCGACGCTGCGCTGATCGAGAAGCTGCGTTCCTCCAATGTGAAGCAGGTGCGTATCCGGCCGGTGGTCTCCGGCATCATCGACTACCTCTCGGCTGATCGCGAGGAGGACAAGCTCATCGCGCAGGCGGATACGCCACTCGACGAGGTCAATCGGGTCGATGTGGATTTGGTGACCGTCCGTCGCGTCGCCGAGGGGCACACCTTCCCCCAGGTTCGGCCGGAGCAGGTCGAGTACATGGACGTCTCCCCGAAGCAGGTGATTTCGGTGGCGACGGCGCTCATCCCGTTCCTAGAGCACGACGACGCGAATCGCGCGCTCATGGGCGCGAACATGCAGCGCCAGGCAGTGCCGCTGGTGCGGCCGCAGGCGCCGATCATCGGCACGGGTGTCGAGCATCTCGCAGCGCGCGACTCCGGCCAGGTGATCGTCTCGCAGCACTCCGGTACGGTGACCGAGGCGAGCGGCAGCCGCATCGTGGTCGAGGACGACCAGGGCGAAGAGCACATCTATCAGCTTCAGAAGTTCGTCCGCTCGAACCAGGATACTTGTATCAACCACCGCCCGACGGTGCATCGCGGCCAGCGTGTGGAGCCGCAGCAGATCCTGGCGGACAACTCCTCGACCGACAACGGCGAGCTGGCGCTCGGCCAGAACGTGACCGTGGCCTTCATGTCTTGGGAGGGTGGCAACTTCGAGGACGCCATCCTGCTCTCCGAGCGGCTGGTCCGCGACGACGTCTACACCTCGATCCATATTGAGAAGTACGAGGCGGAGGCGCGCGACACCAAGCTCGGACCCGAAGAGATCACCCGGGATATCCCGAACGTCGGTGAGGACAGCCTGCACGACCTGGACGAGAACGGCATCGTGCGCATCGGCGCCGAGGTTCGCCCGAACGACATCCTCGTCGGCAAGGTCACGCCGCGTGGCGAGACCGAGCTGAGCGCCGAGGAGCGGCTGCTCCGGGCGATCTTCGGTGAGAAGGCCAAGGAGGTAAAGGACACCTCCCTGCGTGTTCCGCACGGTGTCCACGGCAAGGTGATCGATGTCAAGCGCTTCACCCGTGAGGAAGAGGAGAGCAGCAGTCACGAGCTTCCCGCCGGGGTGAACGAGAGCGTCCGCGTGATGATCGCGCAGAAGCGAAAGATCTCCGAGGGCGACAAGATGGCCGGCCGCCACGGCAACAAAGGTGTGATCAGTCGCATCCTGCCGATGGAGGACATGCCGTACCTGCCGGATGGCACTCCGGTCGATATCATCCTGAACCCGATCGGCGTGCCGTCGCGCATGAACATCGGGCAGATCCTCGAGACGCACCTCGGCTGGGCGGCCAAGACGCTCGGCTTCAAGGTGGCGACGCCGGTCTTCGACGGCGCCTCGGAGGGTGAGATTCGTGAGGAGCTCATTGCGGCTGGACTGCCGGAGGACGGCAAGGTCGATCTGTACGACGGCCGCACGGGTGAGAAGTTCGACCGCCCGGTGACAGTGGGCGTGATCTACATGCTCAAGCTCGCCCACTTGGTGGAGGACAAGATCCACGCACGGTCCACGGGTCCGTACTCGCTCGTCACTCAGCAGCCGCTGGGCGGCAAGGCGCAGTTCGGTGGCCAGCGATTCGGCGAGATGGAGGTGTGGGCGCTAGAGGCCTACGGCGCGGCGCACACATTGCAGGAGATGCTGACGGTCAAGTCGGACGACATTGTGGGTCGCGTTCGCACCTACGAGTCGATCGTCAAGGGCGAGCCGATCGGCGAGGCCGGCGTGCCGGAATCGTTCAAGGTGCTCGTCAAGGAGCTCCGCAGTCTCGGCCTCTCCATCGACGTGATCAACGAGGACGAGCAGACCGTCGACTTCACGGAGGATTCGACCCGCGATCTGCTCTCCAATCTTGATCGCATCAACCTGAGTGGCTTCGAGCGCACGGCGGACTAGCGCGGCGCGGCGGGCGTGTCCCGGCGCGCCCGCCCCGTGCCGGTTTCCTTGGCGATCGATGGAGGAACCATGGCAACAACAAAGTTCCCTGATATTTCGCAGGACAGGATGGGTGGAGACGCCGCAGCCGCTCGGACCGACGGTGCGCGTGGAGGGTTTCCTCGTGGCGGCAGCCGCGACAGGAGCTCCGTTCTCGACGTGAACAACTTCGACGCGATCCGCATCCGGCTGGCGTCGCCCGAGGCGATCCGCAGCTGGTCGCACGGCGAGGTCGTCAAGCCGGAGACGATCAACTATCGCACGCTCAAGCCCGAGCATGGTGGTCTCTTCTGCGAGCGCATCTTTGGCCCAACCAAGGACTGGGAGTGCTACTGCGGCAAGTACAAGCGCATCCGCTTCGCTGGCACCGTCTGTGACAAGTGTGGCGTCGAGGTGACGCGCTCCAAGGTACGGCGCGAGCGCATGGGCCACATCGAGCTAGCTGCGCCGGTTGCGCACATCTGGTATGTCAAGGGCACGCCGAGCCGCCTCGGCCTGCTGCTCGATCTGCCACCGCGCACGTTGGAGCGGGTGCTCTACTTCGCTTCCTACATGGTGACGGATGTCGATGACGCCAAGCGGCAGCAGGCGATCGACGAGATCAACGAGCTCCACGAGGAGACCATCGCCGAGCTCCGCGCCGAGGCGCAGTCGAAGGTCGACGAGATCCTTGAGAGCAGCGGCGCCGATGTCAGCAGCATCGAGGACAACGCCGCGCAGATGCAGCAGCGCGTCACCATCGAGCGTGACGCCGCGCTGGCCGAGCTCGAGCAGGAGTACAACGACACCAAGGCGCAGATTGAAGATGCGATGGGCGCCGCCGCCGAGAAGCGATGGACCTTCCGTCGCAAGGTGGTCATCAAGAAGGGCGAGGCGATCAACGCCGACCGCCTGCAGAAGCTCGACGATGTCTACGGCAGGCTCCGTGATGACATCATCAGCGAGGCGGAGCATCACCTCTCTGGCGGCGACATGCTGGCTGGCGCCGAGCGTGACCAGCTCTCGCACGATGCCACCGAGCAGGTGAAGAAGATCGAGCAGGAGCTCGAGGAGCAGGTCAAGGCCGAGACTGCCGATCGCGACGAGACGATCAAGCAGCTTACTGATCTGCACGAGCGTCAGGTGCTCACCGAAAACGATTTCCGCACCCTGCAGGAGGTCGTGCCTCCGGGCGTCTTCGAGGCAGGCATGGGTGCCGAGGCGGTCTACAGCTACGTCTCGCGCAAGATCGACCTCGATCAGCTCGCGGTCGAGCTTCGCAACGAGATGCAGTCCGCGTCGGATGTTCGTCGGAAGAAGGCGACCAAGCGGCTGCGCGTGATCGAGGCGCTGCGCAAGAGCGGCAACAAGCCGCACTGGATGATTTTCACGGCGTTGCCGGTGATCCCGCCCGAACTGCGCCCGATGGTGCAGCTCGACGGTGGTCGCTTTGCGACCTCGGACCTGAACGATCTCTATCGCCGTGTCATCAATCGCAACAACCGTCTCAAGCGCCTGCTTGAGCTCGGGGCGCCGGAGATCATTGTCCGCAACGAGAAGCGCATGCTGCAGGAGGCTGTCGACGCGCTGATTGACAACGGTCGGCGTGGCCGTGCTGTCTCCGGCTCGAGTAAGCACAAGCTCAAGAGCCTGAGCGACATGCTCAAGGGCAAGCAGGGCCGATTCCGCCAGAACCTGCTCGGCAAGCGCGTGGACTACTCGGGTCGCTCGGTGATCGTGGTCGGTCCAGATCTCGCGCTGGATGAGTGTGGCCTGCCGAAGCGGATGGCGCTGGAGCTCTTCAAGCCGTTCGTGATGCGGCGCCTGGTCGAGCGTGATCTCGCCCACAACATCAAGGCCGCGAAGCGTTTCGTCGAGCGGGTCCACCCGGACGTCTGGGACGTGCTTGAGGACGTCATCCAGGATTACTTGGTGCTCCTCAACCGCGCCCCGACGCTCCACCGGCTCGGCATCCAGGCGTTCCGTCCGAAGCTGATCGAGGGGTCGGCCATTCAGCTGCACCCGATGGTCACCACGGCGTTCAACGCCGATTTTGACGGCGACCAGATGGCCGTGCACGTGCCGCTCTCGGACGCTGCGCAGCAGGAGGCGCGGACGCGTATGCTGTCCGTGAACAACCTGCTGGCGCCGGCGAACGGTGAGCCGATCGTGGCGCCGACGCAGGACATCGTTCTCGGCATCTACTACATGACCAGTCTCCGTGATCATGCGATGGACATGGAGCGAGGCACGGTGCCGCGTGGGTACGGCAAGAGCTTCTCCTCACTGGAGGAGGTCAAGCTGGCCTATGACTCGGGCATCCTGGACGTGCAGGCGGAGATCACCGTCCGCACGGACCGTGATGGCGGCGAGATGAAGCGTATCCAGACCACGGTCGGGCGTGCGCTCCTCAACCTGGAACTGCCCGAGGAGCTCGGCAAGTTCTACAACGAAACGATGGGCCGCAAGCAGCTTCGCGGCGTGATCGCGGACTGCTACCGAACGTTCGAGAACCCGGCCGAGACGGCGCGGATCGCGAACGACCTCAAGCGGCTGGGCTTTGCGCTGGCAACTCGCGGCGGTGTCAGCATCGCACTGGCCGACGTGACGGAGTCGGAGACGAAGCAGGAGCTCGTCGATGAGGCGCAGAAGGCGGCCGACGCGGTTGACCGTCAGTACCGTCGTGGTCTGGTCACCGAGGCCGAGCGGCTCCGCGAGCTGGAGGTGATCTGGAACAACGCCCGCGACACCCTGACGGAGGATGTCGAGGCGCGCCTCAAGGGCCAGAACTCGATCTACATGATGGCGGACTCCGGCGCGAAGGGAAACATGAACCAGATCAGCCAGATGGCCGGCATGCGCGGTCTGGTGCTTGATCCAGGTGGGAAGATCATCGACATCCCGATCAAGTCCAACTTCCGTGAGGGCCTGACCGTGCTCGAGTACTTCCTCTCGACCCACGGCGCCCGCAAGGGTCTGGCCGACACGGCGCTTCGCACCGCGGACTCCGGTTACCTGACGCGTCGCCTCGTGGACGTCGCACAGGACGTGATCGTCACGATGGAGGACTGCGGCACGGACAAGGGCATCGTTGCCCCCCGGATCGAGGCCGATGGGCGTGAGCTCACCGCCGATGAGTACCGGGCGCGCATCGCAGGCCGCATTGCGGCTGCCGACGTCGTGCACCCGGAGACGGGTGAAATCATCGCCCGCCCAGGCGACGAGATCAGTGAGCGCGCTGTGGACGAGGATGGCAACGTCCGTGACCTGGTACAGGCGGTGATTGACTCCGGCGTGGAGAAGATCAATTTCCGCTCGGTGATGGCCTGCCAGGCTCCGCACGGCGTTTGCCAGCTCTGCTATGGCCGTAATCTGGCGACGGGCAAGCTCGTCGAAAAGGGTGAGGCCGTCGGCATCATTGCCGCACAGTCGATCGGCGAGCCGGGCACGCAGCTGACGATGCGCACTTTCCACACTGGTGGCGTGGCGCGGGCCGACATCACGACCGGTCTGCCGCGTGTCGAGGAGCTGTTCGAGGCGCGTGAGCCGAAGGGCGCCGCGCTGCTGGCACCGCGGGCCGGCAGGGTGTCGATCGAGGATGAGGACGAGGAGCGCGTGCTCCGGATCCGCTCGGTCGAGGAGCACAGCTGGCACGAGGAGCTTGGCGACGGCTACGAGGTCATCATCCAGGAGGGCAGCCAGGTCCAGCGTGGCAAGACGGTGATCGCGCACGGACCGAACGGAGAGGAGCTGTTCGCGGGGGTGGACGGCACCTTCTTCCTCGACGGCCGAACGGTCTACATCCGATCTGAGTCGGAAGAGGTGGACGAGTTCCACATCAACTACGACGACCAGATCCTGATCGAGGACGGCCAGGAGGTCACGCCGGGCACGCAGCTGACGTTCGGGCCGAAGAACCCGCACGCGCTGCTGGCGACCCTTGGCCCGGGTGCGACGCAGCGCTACATCATCGACGAGGTGCAGAAGGTCTACCGCTCGCAGGGCGTGGCGACCAACGACAAGCACATCGAGGTAATCGCGCGGCAGATGCTCCGCAAGGTACAGGTAGCCTTCCCGGGCGACACCGACCTGCTTGAGGGTGACACGGTCGACCGGTACTCCTTCAGCCTTCAGAACGAGGGTGCGCTGGTGCAGGGAGGCGAGCCGGCAACGGCGGCCCCGCTGCTGCTGGGCATCACGAAGGCGTCGCTCGAAACTGATTCGTTCCTCTCGGCAGCATCCTTCCAGGAGACCACCCGGGTGCTCACCGAGGCCGCGATCAACGGCAAGGTCGACCACCTGCGCGGCCTGAAGGAGAACGTGATCATCGGCAAGCTCATCCCGGCGGGCTCCGGCTTCGAGCACGATCAGCGCGAGCCAGAACCGGAAGCGCTCCAGGAGGCAACGGTCGCGGCAATGCGCGGTGAGGCCGCCATTGATACCGAGGCGAGCTACGAGGAGCTCATGCAGCCCGAGGGTGGACCGGTGACTGCGGTGATGGATCGCGAGCCGGACTCCGAGGACGGCCAGCGCGCTCCGGAGGACGCCGCGGAGATCAACGACGCGGACGTCGAGGACGAGACCGTCCAGCCGCAGGAGCAGGAGTAGACCGCTCCGGACTTCGGATGACGCACAAGACAACGACCCGGCCAGTGGAAACCGGCCGGGTCGTTGTTGTGGTTTCCAGGATGATCTCTGTCTGGGCGCTTCTTGATGTAGACCCGCTCTGAGATGCGCGGGTTCCTCTTGGTCGAGCGGGCCGACCACTCCCTGCGGGAGGTCGGCCCCTATTCCGAGTGCATTGCAACCCGCCGTAGCCGACCCTGCCGCGTGGCAGGCTGCAGGCCCGTCACGGCTTCGGGCCGTGCGCGACTCGTCGGCTCTGATTGACACCAATTATCGTTGGACGTCTTCGGTCACGACCTCCCGCTCGATGGCCTTTACGTACGCGAGGTTGCGGGTGAGCAGTTCGTCGACCGGGCGGTCAGTGCTGAAGTCCTCGAAGGTGATCCAGCCATCGTACCCGACCTGCTGGAGCGCCCGCATCACTTCCCGCAGGTCGGCGATCCCCTCCTCAAAGGGACAGAATCCATGCTCCCAGCGCACCGTGCCGTCTGACAGCGTCTCCGCGGGTGTCCATCGCGCATTCTTGAAATGGACGTGCGCGAGGTACGGCCCGAGCACCTCCAGTGCCATGCGTGGATGCTCCCACCCCTCGATCACCATGTTGCCGGCATCGTAGATCGCGCCGATGTGCGCCGGGTCCAGCCCATCGAGGAACCGGCGGGCGGCGCTGGCCGACGGGACGACCGTCCGGTGGTGGAGCTCAACCAGCGCCTTGACGCCATACCGGGCGGCGAGATCGGCAACAGTCGCGTACTGTTCCCGCGCGGCATCTCTGAGCGGGGTGAACGCCTCAGAGCCGTCTTAGGTTGGTAGCTGGATGCGCAACATCGGCACACCGAGCGCGGCCGCTCCCCGCATGGCCAGCTCCACGCGCTCGAGCTCGTCGCACTTCACGTAGCTGGCGATCGCCGGCATCTCCAGCCCGACGTCCTCGGCCATCCGCCGCCACGTCGGCGCGTTCTCTTCGAGACCGGTGAGCGGCAGCGTGGCCCGGTTTCCGCTCCAGAAGGTGGGAGCGTCGCTGGGTGCGTCGTCCTTCACGCGCCATTCGATGCCGTCGTACCCGGCGGCCTTGGTGCGATGGACCACAACTTCTGGCGAAAACTGCGGGGTGGAGACGGTGAAGATGGCGTATTCCATGGGAGCTGGGAGCCTCTCACGCGAGCGAGCGATACGCAGACTGTGTCCGCACCTGCCTTGAGGACTATCCAATCGATGTCATTTCGATCAGACCACTCGAAGGGTGCGCGGGGAGAAAGCTTGTGTCACAGGAGTCGACTCCCGGCGGGCAGGAGTTTTCTTGACTCCCCGGCTGCGCCGCTCCGCTCGAAATGACGCACTGCTTTGTGCATTCATCGGCAAATTGCGGCGCGCAGGCTGACTAATCGATCGCGACGTGCTTGCCGGTCTGCGCCGACTCATAGACGGCGAGGACGATGTCGACTGCCTTGCGCGCTTCCCGGGGTGGGACCGGCGGCGTGTCACCGGAGCGCAAGGCATCGAGGATCACTGCAAGCTGGCGCTTGTGGGCCGCACCGAACGGCTCGCCTGGCTCCCACCCCTGTATGTAGTCGTGGTCGAACGGCAGCAGGATGTCGTCGGTCAGCGGCGAGTCGCCCTCCCACGCCACCAACACACCGCGCTCGAGCATGGCCCTTCCCCCGGTGCCGACGATCTCAACACGCACCGGCGCGTCGGTGCTGGCGCTGGTCGTCCCGGCAATCGTGCCGAGCGCACCGGACCTGAATACAACACTCGCCGTGGCGGTGTCTTCCGTCTCGATCTCGTGGATGAGGGTGGCGGCATTCGCCGAAACGGCGCTCACGCCGCCCATCAGCCACTGCAGCAGATCGATGGTGTGGACGCTTTGGTTCATCAACGCTCCGCCGCCGTCGAGGGTCCACGTGCCGCGCCACCCGTCGTTGGCCTCGTAGTACTCCGCTGTACGGTGCCAGTGGACTGCGGCGCTGCCCATAACCGGGCGCCCGAGCATGCCCGCCTCGATGCCGCGCTTGACCTTGATCACGTCACGGGAAAAACGGTTCTGGAAGATCACTGCCAGCTCGACGTTGGCCCGCTCCGCCGCCTCAGTCATGAGTTGGATGCCATGCGGCGTGGTGCTCATCGGCTTCTCGGTGATGATGTGCTTTCCCGCCTGCGCGGCGAGTACGGCCTGTTCGGCATGCAGTCCGGACGGCGTGGTCAGGACCACTACATCGAGCTCTGGATGCTCCAGCATCTCAGTGTAGGAGGGATACCAGCGGGCACCAGTTGCCGTCGCGAGCGCCTGCCCGGCGTCTTCGCGCGGGTCGGCGATGGCGACCACCTCGGCACCGTCGATCTCCCGCAGCGCGTTCGCTTGCACCTTACCGATGAAGCCAGCGCCGGCGATCCCAATACCCAACGATTTCGACACGATAGACTCCTCAGTGATGACGGCATGGACCCGACCGATCTGCGCGATGGTAGCCGGTGTCGGGACGGCACCGCAACCGCTCGCCGTCGGCATGAGGATCACCGTGACTGGTTTGCCCCTACCAATAAAGAAGGCCGTTGTGCTCCAGTGGCAGGGGCAGGAGCTGCGGTTCGATGTCGCCCAGGATCTGTTCAGCAGCCAGCAGATCGACAAGGGCAGCCATGTGCTGCTCGACAGCCTCGATCCCACGCTGTTTCCGGAGACCGGGTCGGCGGCGGATTTCGGCTGTGGCTACGGCGTGCTGGGTATCGCGTGGCAATCGAGTAAGCCCGGCTGGTCGATGCGCTACGTCGATCGGGACGCACTTGCCGTCACGTTCAGCGCGCACAACGCGCGGCAACTGGGCGACGCGGTGACTGGATTCAACATCGACTTTTCGCTCCCAGCGACAGATAGCGGATACGACCTCGTACTGTGGAACGTGCCGGGCAAGGCGGGGCGACCGGTAATCGCCGGGTTGCTGGACGTGGCGCTCGGTACGGTGGCCCCAGGAGGGCTGTTGGCTGTCGTGGTGGTCCATCCGCTCGCCGACCTCTTCGCCGAGGAGTTCACGGGAGGAGACACGACGGTCGAGTTGGTCGAGCCGGGCACCGAGCAGACCGTGGTCCACCTGCGGCGGGTTGCCGGCAAGGTGACCGAGCGTGACCCGTTTGCCGAGGGACTGTTCGATCAACCCGAGGCGAGGTTTGTGGCGGCAGACCTGGAGTGGCACCTGATTCCGGTGATCGGCTTGCCCGAATACGATGAACTGGGGCACGCGACCAAGCTCGCGGCGGAGTTGATGCGAGATCTGCCAGCGGGCGTACCACCGGCGCGATGGTTGATCGTCGATCCGGGGGTCGGGCACCTGGCGGTCGCTGCATCGCTGCTCTGGCCTGGGGCACATGGGGTGATCGCCGGGCGGGACGTGCTTGCGCTGCGCTCGACGACACGCGCGGTGGCGGGGACAGCGGTCCAGGCAATGCCAGTGTGGGGCGTCGAGGCGCTGAATCTCGACGTGCCGGTCGATGTCGCGATCCTGGCGCTGCCCGTGCAGGCGAGCACAGACGAGATCGAGCGGGGTGTTGACGCGGTGGAGCGATGTGGTGCAGCATACGTACACACCATCCTGCACGGTCGGTCGACGGAGGTCGCGCGTGCGGAGCGGGTGTTGCGCCGTCGCTCCCGGTGGCGTGCGGCCAAGCCGATCAAGCAGCGAGGGTTCGCGGCACTGGCCGCACGAACCGTCGTGCCTTGACGCGGTCTCCCGAAACCCCTATTATTCACGGTTGTGATCTCCTTGGGGGATCGCCAGATACGTGCGCGATCAAAGGACCGGTAACTGGTTCACGATTGCCGTCAACTGACGAGGCAGGAGGCGCCGCAGCTGCGCCAAACCGGTTGCGAATACCGGTTTTTTGTGCGCAAAGCGCGGTTTAGGTGAGCCCCCTGTCTGGCTAGGAGCTTTTCGTGCCGACGATCAATCAGTTGGTTCGCAAGGGCCGAAAGAGCGTCAAGAAGAAGACCAAGTCGCCCGCGCTGCGCTTCACCAACAGCTCGGCGGGTCGCTATGCGGGAACCCTGCGTGGCGACACCTTCGCGCCGCAGAAGCGCGGGGTGTGCACTCAGGTCAAGACGATGACGCCCAAGAAGCCCAATTCGGCACTGCGCAAGATCGCCCGTGTTCGCCTATCGAATGGTGTGGAAGTGACCGCATACATTCCGGGCGAGGGGCATAACCTTCAGGAGCACTCGGTGGTGCTTATCCGTGGCGGTCGTGTGAAGGACCTCCCGGGTGTGCGGTACCACATCGTTCGAGGTGCTCTGGATGCTCGCGGCGTTGAAAACCGCAAGCAGGCGCGGTCCAAGTATGGAACCAAGGCACCGAGCAGCTAGGGAGTGATCCCGCGGCCCTGACGGGCCGGTTCGGTGTTTCCGCCACTGGCGGAACTGAGGGTGCTGGATGCGGAGAGCGGCACGACGTCCTGATCCAAAGGGCGGCGACCGCTTTTTCGTGTGTCTTGGCCTCCAGCGTTCCTTCGGTTCTTGCGAACGAGGATTTCGACCTTTCGCGATGGCCCGGGCGACGGCCCGGACAAGCACCCGCCTGGTGGCGGGCTGAGTGATCCGGGTGGATGATGACATGCCCCGGGTGAGTGGTAGAGGCTGGGGCGGCATCGGGCCGCGGACCAGCCAGGATGTCCGACAAGGGTGCCGGATTCGGTTAATCCGGGCCCCGCTATGGACAGCACGGAGGCGACAGAGAACCCATGCCGAGACGAGCCAAGATCGAGCGTCGTGTGCCACAGCCTGATGCTCGTTACAACAGCGAGTTGGTGACCCGCTTCATCAACAAGATCATGCAGCGGGGCAAGAAGGGTCTGGCGGAGCGTATCATGTACGACGCGCTGCAGATGATCCAGGATCGCACTGGAAACGACCCCATCACCGTATTCGAGCAGGCAGTGCAGAATGCCACGCCGATGCTCGAGGTGAAGCCGCGCCGCGTTGGTGGCGCGACCTACCAGGTGCCGGTGCAGATCGAAGGGCAGCGACGACAGTCGCTGGCGATCCGCTGGCTGCTGGCGTCGGCGCGAGCCCGAGCCGGCAAGACCATGCAGGAGAAGCTGGCGAACGAGCTCCTCGATGCCTACAACGGCACCGGTGCCACGATCAAGAGGCGTGAGGATACGCACCGGATGGCCGAGGCGAACCGCGCGTTCTCCCACTTCCGCTTCTAGGGCGGATCTGGAGCGACGCCGAGAACGGCTTGTCTCCAATGTGTTCGAGCACACCGACGTGCAAGAGAGGATTTAGGCCCAACAATGGCTGGTACTGCGACCCAACCAAACCTTGCCGATCCCCAGGTCGCGCTGCGCCGCACCCGAAACATCGGCATCATCGCGCATATTGACGCGGGCAAGACCACGACGACGGAGCGCATCCTGTTCTACACGGGTATCGTCCACAAGGTTGGCGAGACCCACGAGGGTGCTGCGGTGATGGACTGGATGGCTCAGGAGCGTGAGCGTGGCATCACGATCACCTCGGCGGCCACGACCTGCTTCTGGCGCGATCACCGTATCAACATCATCGACACCCCGGGCCACGTCGACTTCACTGTCGAGGTGGAGCGCTCGTTGCGCGTGCTCGACGGTGGCGTGGTGGTGTTCGACGGCGTGGCCGGCGTCGAGCCGCAGTCCGAGACAGTCTGGCGGCAGGCGGACAAGTACAACGTGCCGCGCATCTGCTTCGTCAACAAGATGGACCGCACCGGCGCCAACTTCGAGCGCACGGTCGAGATGATCGTGGATCGCCTCAAGGCGAACCCCGCTCCGGTCCAGCTGCCGATGGGCGCCGAGGATACGTTCGTCGGCGTGATCGACCTCATCAACATGAAGGCGATCACCTACCACGACGACCTCGGTCAGAACATCGAGGTCGGCGAGATCCCGGCCGAGTTCCAGGAAGCGGCCGAGGCGGCCCGCGTTGAGCTGGTCGAGAAGGTTGCCGAGTTGGATGAGGAGCTGATGATGAAGTACCTCGAGGGTGAGAAGATCACCTCGGAGGAGTTGGTCGCCGGTCTCCGCGCCGGCACGCTGAACAGCACGCTGGTGCCGGTGATGGCCGGCAGCGCCCTCAAGAACAAGGGCGTGCAGCCGATGCTCGACAGCATCATTGACTACCTGCCGTCGCCGCTGGATGTCCCGCCGGTCAAGGGCATCGACCCGAAGACCGAGGAGGAGATCACGCGCACCGCGGATCCGAGCGCGCCGTTCTCGGCCCTCGCCTTCAAGATCGTGTCCGACCCGCATGTCGGCAAGCTCTCCTACGTGCGTGTCTACTCGGGCACCATGCAGTCCGGCTCCTACGCGCTCAACTCGACGAAGGGCCGGCGCGAGCGCATCGGACGCCTGCTGCAGATGCACTCGAACCACCGCGAGGAGATTCCGGAGGTTTCCGCAGGCAACATCGCGGCGGTGATCGGTCTCAAGGACACCACGACGGGCGACACCCTGTGCGACCCGGACCAGCAGATCGTGCTCGAGTCGATCACCTTCCCGGAGCCGGTCATCTCGGTCTCGATCGAGCCGAAGACCCGCGCCGACCAGGACAAGATGTCCAACGCGCTGCAGCGCCTCGCGGAGGAGGATCCGACCTTCCGCGTGAAGACGGATGAGGAGACCGGCCAGACCGTCATCGACGGCATGGGCGAGCTGCACCTCGATGTCATCGTAGACCGGATGATGCGCGAGTTCCGCGTCGACGCGAACGTTGGTCGGCCGCAGGTGGCCTACCGCGAGACGCTGACGCGCGAGGCGCGTGTCGAGGGCCGGCACGTCCGCCAGTCCGGCGGTAAGGGCCAGTACGGCCATGTCATTGTCGAGTTCGGGCCGCGTGACCGTGGCGAGGGCTACGAGTTCGAGGATGCTATCGTCGGTGGCGCGATCCCCCGGGAGTACATTCCCGCCGTGAACGCCGGCATCCGGGAGGCGATGGACACCGGCGGCAAGGCTGGCTTCCCGGTGGTAGACGTCAAGGCGAGGCTCGTTGACGGCTCCTTCCACGAGGTCGACTCCTCCGAGATGGCCTTCAAGATCGCCGGATCGCTGGCGTTCAAGGAGGCGCTCAACCGCGGCAAGCCGGTGGTTCTCGAGCCGGTGATGTCGGTCGAGGTCACCACGCCCGAAGAGTTCATGGGCGACGTGATCGGCGACCTGAACTCTCGTCGCGGCCAGATCCAGGGCATGGAAGAGCGCGCTGGCGCCCAGGTCGTTCGCGCGCTGGTGCCGCTGGCCAACATGTTCGGCTACGTCACCGACCTGCGCTCCATGACGCAGGGCCGTGCGGTTTCCTCCATGGAGTTCGATCACTACGCGCCGCTGCCGGACAACCTGGCACAGGAATTTGTCGAGAAGGCTACCGCGCGCAGCTAGGAAAGGCAGGAGCGGGCCGCACCGTGCGGCCCGCTCCGCGGCGAGCCGGTTTTATTGACGAATGGCACCAATGAGTGGGCGTAGACCGCCCAGGGAGAGTACACGTGGCCAAGCAGAAGTTTGAGCGGACGAAGCCGCACGTGAACGTGGGGACGATCGGGCATGTGGATCACGGCAAGACGACGCTGACGGCGGCGATCACCAAGACGCTGGCGCTGGCCGGGGGGGCGGGCACGTTCCGCGACT
>DASYWL010000156.1:0-2393 GCA_035936055.1 Thermomicrobiales bacterium | reverse complement strand
CTAGCCATCTTGGGACAGCGCCCGCTCGCGCGCCAGCTATCGCCGTCATGACCACACCGGTGAGCAACAGCGGCATCGAAAGAATGGTCACGATCTGCCCGGCCGTATGCGCGATCTCCTCGATCGGATGAGCGTTCGGCTTGTCAACGCGCGCACCCAGTACCTCCAGCAGCTGCCCGGTTGCCAACCCGGCGAGCCCAAACACCACGATGGGTCGAGCGAGTCGGCCAGGAGCCAGGGCTCTGGGCGCTGGCCAGGTCCTTCGCGCAAGAACGGCCAAGGCACCCACTGGTAGGGCAACCACCGCATGGCCCAGACCGTGGGCCAGCCACTCGGAGATCCGATCAGCCAAGACGGACCCGATGGCACTCAGCAAGAGGATGACAGCGATTGTCCCGAAGACAGTCGCCGCCGCCATGTGCCGCTCGACAAACCGCTGACGCATAGAGGTTCCTCCACCTCCGAGTCATGGAATGGGAGTGCTTTCATCGTCGCGCCATCCGAGGGAGGCTTGTCCTCGCTCCGCAAAGTATGGAGTTTTCGTGTCGGCGTTCGTAGCGGAGGGCCGGGGACGCCTGCGTTCCCAGGTGATCCCGGTTGCGCAGTTTTTGGAGCGGCGGAAGCCGACCGCGTGAGTGTCCCGATCGTCGTTGCGGCACCGGCGACAAGGTCGTCCAAGGCGTTCAGCAGGCGGCCGGGCGTGCCGCCGTGCTCACCGGTCCCGGTCGCGGCCGCACCTATCGGCGAAACCGAGTCGCGAATAAGTCAACCGTCGGCGAGGAACAGAACGGCGCATCGCTGACCCGATCCCGGCCTGGACGAAGCGCGATGAATGCCGGCTCACCGGCCGCCGAGGCCAACGCTAAGGAATGATCGGTGGTCGCTAGGCGTCGACTCCGTCCTGGTTGCGCTCAGGTGCCGGACCCACGCCGAGCGGCACATCGGCGCCCCGCGGGTTTGGTGCTAGCCGCGCAGGCCGGCGTCGCAGCGCGTTGTGGGACACGTTCGATGTTCTCGCGCTCGACCGATGTCCACCTACGACTACCGAGAGGTGGTGGGCCCTGGCACGGCGATGACAATGGCGTGGCCGTCGCTGAGAGGGCGGTATGCGAGGGACCTTTCTTCCATGTAGCGGGCGCCGACTTCTGCTGCTTCGGCTTCGGGATGGTCAGATTGCCAGTGAGGCACTATTCGCCACGGCACCCAGCCGAGGGTCGTCGTCGGGAGAGATTCGCCATACCCTTTGGGCACAGTCTCCGGGTGGTCCATCAGGTGGATGCCGTCGAGATCGGGTCCCGTGACGCACACCCCGGCGCTGTAGCCCGCGTATGTCAGTTGGTCGTTGCGCACGAGGTCCCCCGCGGCGGCAGCGAAGCCAGCTGCATTCATCGCTCGAGCGAGCACGAAGGTGTTGCCTCCGACAACCCACAGGAGGTCGTAGGTCATGAGCTGCAATCGGAGCCGCTCTGGGTGCCCGAAGTAGTCGCGCAGATCGAGTTCTTCTGCCTCGAAACCCAAGTCGGCGAGATCGATCTCCTCCCGCTCGTAGAACTTGAGGCGTTGCTCGAAGCAGTCACATGCGTTGAAGATGATCGCGGCTCGGCGGCCTGGTCCCACCAGCTCCCGCAGGCGCTCCGGTTCGCTACCGATTCGGTAGGAACTCAGGTAGAGCTTCATCGGAGCGGTCAGCCGCGAGCCACGGCCAAGAGATGCGCGCTGAGACCGAGCAGCGCCGGCTCTGCCTCGATTCGCCGGGCGCTTTCGACGATCACCGCTCGATCCGTGTCGTCGTTCCACCTCGCTTCGAGCTCGGGGAGCCAGCCAGCGAGCCCTTCTATGCCGACCAGTTCGACAAGTTGAAGGCCGACCGCCTCGACCTCCTGCACCAGTTCCTCCGGGCGATGGAAGTACGCGGTCGTGAACCAGTGCGGCCGGCTATCCGGATTGTCATGACAGCCTGACTGGAGGTCGCGGTCCACGATCAAGGCGAACTCATCGTCGAAGAGATAGCCACGTACGAGACCATCGAACAGCGACGCGAAGCGGCTGATCGCTGCAACCGAAACCAACCCTCCCGGAGACACAATCCTGCGCGCCTCGTGCAGGACGGTCGCTCGATCGTCCGCGTCTTGAAGGTGATAGAGCGGGCCCAGAAGAAGGACCGCATCGACGGAATCGTCGGGGTGGGAGAGCTGCCGAGCGTCGCCCACCTCAGCCGTGAGACCGGAGGGACCAAGTTGAGTCACAGCATGATCGACGTGGCGCGGAGCGAGGTCCACGAGATGGACACTGTGGCCGTCCTCGAGCAACCAGCGAGCATGCACGCCGGTACCGCCGCCCACGTCGAGAACGCGCTGCGCCGGCGGCCCCAAGTGGCGGCGCAAGACTTCTTG
>DASYWL010000155.1:0-10504 GCA_035936055.1 Thermomicrobiales bacterium | reverse complement strand
GGACTACTACCACGCGGCCGCGCTCGACGGCGCCAGCAGCTGGCAGAAGTTCCGGGATATCACCTTCCCGCTGCTGACCCCGACCACCTTCTTCCTGATGGTGATCGGGGTGATCTTCTCGCTGCAGGTCTTCGATCTCGTCTACGTGATGACTCGGCTCGACCAGTCCAACCGGCTGCCGACGCTCGTCTACTACATCTATCAGGAGGGCTTCCGGAACTTCCGGATGGGCTACGCCATCACTGTCGCGTGGGTGCTGCTGGCGATGATCCTCGTCTTCACGCTGGTGCAGTTCCGCCTGCAGCGACGCTGGGTGCATTACGAGACATGAGGACCGATGGCTTCCGGCACGCGTTCGGCCGGGTGCTCCTGCATGTGGTGCTGATGACGACCGGGATCTTCTTCATGTTCCCGTTCATCTGGTCGATCTCGACGTCGCTCAAGCCAATGGCCGACCTCTTCTCGGTCACGCCCAGCCTCATCCCGAGCGAATTCCGCTGGCAGAACTACGCCGACGTCTTCGATAGCGCCCCCTTCCTGCGCTTCTACCTCAACACGGTGATCGTCACCATTGTCCGGACGGCGGGACAGGTGTTCATTGCCTCTCTGGCCGGGTTTGCCTTCGCGCAGCTGCGGTTCCCCGGACGCGGTGCGCTCTTCTTCCTGCTGCTGGCCGGGTTGATGGTGCCGGATCAGGTGCTGATCGTGCCGCGCTTCATCGTGATGCGGGAGTTCGGCTGGCTGAACACCTACCAGGGGCTCATCATCCCGCTGACGTTCAGCGCGTTCGGCGCCTTCCTGCTGCGGCAGTACTTCCTCGGGATCCCGAAGGACTTCCACGAGGCCGCCAGGCTGGAGGGGGCCAACCCCTTCCAGGTCTACCGGGACATCTACCTGCCGCTGGCACGCCCGGCCCTCGGGGCGTTCGCGTTCCTGAGCCTGCTCTTCTCGTGGAACGAGTTCCTGTGGGCGCTGACGGTCACCAACAGCGCAGATATGCAGGTGCTCTCGGTGGGGATCGCACTCTTCCAAGGACAGCACTTCACGAACAATGCCATCCTGCTGGCAGCGGCCAACATGGCAACCATCCCGCTGCTGATCGCGTTTCTCTTCTTCCAGAAGCAGCTGGTGGAGGGCATCACCCTGAGCGGTCTTAAGTAGCACCAAGTCGCGTTCCCAGCGGCTACCATGGCCATCAACACCTAATTCCCAGGATCAGCGCCCCGTAGGGGACGACTTGGCGCCGCTCGTCCAACGACATCCTCGCTGAGGCCCCGCGCCGTCAATGTCGTCCCGGTCACGACACCCCTCCATCGACGCCGGTGAGGACGGGATGGGCCCGGGTGCGCTCGGATGCCACGTCGGCGCCGAGCAGGATGGCGTGGGGGCATCGGTATCGGTCATGGCCGCTCCCTCGTCATGCGTTGGCCAGTCATATGCGAAGGGACTCCGGCAGCTTGTCCGGCGTGAACCCGGTCGGAAGCGGGTCCAGCGGCGCGTTTTTCGCCAGTCCGACGACCCGGAAGCGGCCGAGACCGCCCGGGTCGATCAGCCGGAAGACGGCCGCCTGTGCCCGATGGTACCCGAGCATGTCGATCTCCGGATCTCCCTGCAACCCGACCAGCAGCTGCCCCATCTCCAGCCGTGAGAGGAAGTCTCCCTGCGAAACGACTGGTGTCGCCGCTATCTCCATCGCTTCGGCGGCATCGGTGATACGCGTGAAATCGACGTGGACGGTCAGGTCCTGCTCGCCGACATGCTGGAACGGATCATCGCTGACGGTGTGTTCCCTGTAGGCGCGGATGGTGCCCTCCAGCAGGTGATCGCGATAGAGCTCGAGCGCGGGATAGCCATAGTCGATGATCAGCGCGTAGCCGCGATCGAGCCCTCGTCCGATCTCCCCAATCCAGTCGGTCAGTGCGGGCGACCATGCGATACGCGAACCCGCCGGCCACCTCGTCGGGTCGATGTCGCGCCCGCGCAGCCAGTCGAGCGGGTCGGTCGCGGCGACCTCCGGCGACAGATCGCGGACCTCCCACGCGAACCAGTCGGTCGCGGGATCCCACACCACCCAGTGCTCGCGCAATGCGTCGCCGGTCCAGACCAGCTCGTGCGCCGGCAGCGCGTCGGCGACTTCGTTGGCGAGCACCACACCCGTGACCGGCTCGATGGTCTCCTCGTGTTCCGGATTCTCGACCGAGACGATATCGTCAAGTCCGACCTCCATCATCGCGCTCATCGCCTCCGCCATGCGGTGCCGGTTGACGTCGCGCAGGCGGTAGCGCAACGCCGGGATGACCTCGGGGTGGTGCGCGTGGAGACCTGCGATGATGTCGTAGGCGAGGCCGCCGACGCCGGGCCCGTACTCGCGCACGACGAACGGGTCGGGGCGATCGAGGCGCTCCCACAGCTCGGCGACCTGATTGGCGATGGTGATGCCGAAGAAGGGATGCACCTCCGGCGCGGTGAGGAAATCACCGCCACGGCCGGGTCGCCGGGCGGGTGTGCGGTAGTAGCCGCCATCGGGATGGTAGAGCGCCTGCTCCATGAAGCGTGCGAAGGTGATCGCGCCCTCTCGGGCGATCTCTGCGCGGAGCGCCTCGACGACATCGGGATGGCCGATCTCGTCCGGAGCGGGCCGGGGCTGGGTGGTGACTGTCATGCCAAGCGTATGCTCCATCTGAGGGTACGAGTCGAGTCCTCGCCCGGAAGGTCAGCGCGAGTTTACCCAACGCCAGCGGCGGACCCGTGGCACGCGATGTGCCAGATACCCCACAATATGTCCATGAAGTCTGGGGATGCGACTCCGCTCGGTTCCATCCGGAGCCCCGGAATGTCTTAAGGAGGGCAGTTCGATGGCCAGAAAACGACATACTGGCGCGTTCGTTGCGGGGAGCCTGCTCGGCGGGTTGGCCGCCGCGGCGCTCACGCTCTGGAAGACACCGAAATCGGGCGCCGAGTTGCGCGCATCACTCCCGGGCGTCGGTGGAGAGACCGCCCACACGGTAACGACCTCCGAGACCACCCGCACCGTGACGGCATCCGAGACCGCCAACAGTGAGCGCCGGTTCTCCAACCCGGTGCTGAGCTTTGTCGAGAAGGTGGTGGCGCCCATCCCTGGCGTCGAGCTGGGCAAGCTCGCCAAGGACGAGCCTGGGACGGTTTCCACCGAGCCAGTGCGAACCTCGGTCGCCGATACCCGCCAGCCCGGATCCGCCTTCGAACCACGCGAGCCGGCGCACGGGGCAGCCATGGCCACCACCGAAACTGCGGCTGCCGCGTCTGGCGAGCGGGTGGAACCGGTCGGCGGCGAAACCGTCACTGAGCGCTCCGGCGCCAAGGTGGTACGAGTCGACCGGACAGCCGAGGAGCCGGAACCCCGTACCGAGACCGACACGACAGTGGAGCGCGTGGCGCCCCTCCGGGAGGAGCGCGTCACCGAGCCGGTAAGCGACGACACCGTCGTCACCGATCAGGAGCCCGTCGGGCAGAAGGCCGTCAACCCCGATGAGGAAGCGACACACGACCCGGTGGAGGGCAGCGAGGCCCCTGCCGCCACGACGGAGGAACTCACCCACCCGACACCGGAGTATGTGGAGCAGCTTGAAGAGCAACACGACGTGGAGCCGGTCGATGACGGCTCGGCGGATTTCCCCGAGCCACCCTCGCGTGACGACATCCGCTGATCCACTTGGGCAGGCCGAGAATTATCGTATCGAAAGGACAAAGTTCATGCTTCGCAACGCACGCACCGCGGTCAAGTTTTTCACCTACGGCATGATCATCGGGCTGCTGTTCGCCCCGCAGAGTGGCGAGCAAACCCGCAAGCAGCTCTTCGGGATGCTGGGTGGCACGATCGAGGAGGCCGTGAGCAACCTCACCGGTGGTGGCAGCGCCAGCGGCACCAGCAGCCAGGGATAAGAGCGCTGAGCCATGATGCCGCTGACAGATGACAATCGGGGCCGGCGCACGGCCCCGATTGTCACGTGGGTGCTGATCGCCATCAACGTGCTGGTCTGGCTGTACGAGGTGCTGCTCCCGGAGCAGGATCTGCGGCAGTTCCTCTATGACTGGGGCATCATTCCGAACGAGATCAGCAATGGCGAGGGCTGGATCACACTGGTGACCAGCATGTTCCTGCATGGTGGGTGGATCCACGTCATCGGCAACATGCTCTTCCTGTGGGTCTTTGGCGACAATATCGAGGACATCATGGGGCATGTGCGCTACCTGATCTTCTACCTCCTGGCTGGCCTCGCGGCAGGCTACGCGCAGGTGCTCAGCAACCCGGACAGTACCATACCGCTGATCGGCGCGAGCGGTGCCGTCTCCGGGCTCCTGGCGGCCTACCTCATCAGCTTCCCGCACGGTCGCATCGTGACGCTGGTAACGCTGGGCGTCTTCATCACCACCATCATGCTGCCGGCGTGGATCATGATCGGGTACTGGGTCGTGCTGCAGGTGATCCAGGGGGCGATGTCGCTCGGTGTCGACGTCGACACCGGCGGCGTGGCATGGTTCGCGCACATCGGCGGCTTCGTGGCGGGGTTGCTGCTGGTCTTCCTCTTCCGCGACAAGGATCGGGTGGAGTACCAGCGGGCCGCCCGCGCCCGTCCGGAGCCGCGCGACCGGCGCGCCGTCTTCGGCTGAGGTCGGACGATACATCGATACCGTCGGGAACGGGCGGACGTCCTTGCGGCGTCCGCCCAAGTTCGTCCCGGAGAGCAACGAACGGGCTCCAACGGCCATCGGAAACGGTGTCATCCTCAGCGAAGGCCGGAATCGAAGAGCTGCCCTGAGCGAAGAGAAGAAAGGCGGACCGGCGGGAGATTCCTCGATACGTCTCGGCGCTGGCGCGCCTCGCCGGATTGGGATGACATCTGTGACCGCTTGCACGGCATTGAGCGCCCCGCACGCCCACTGGGCGACCGCAGCGGTGTCGCCCCTGCAGATTGCCCACCTCCATCACACGGTATACGGTCAGTCACACCCCGCATGCATCTCAGCGTAACGGCGGCACCGGCTGTGCGACTTGTGTGCCATGATGAGATAGGATTTCCGTCCCACAGGAGCGTATCTTCCATGTCCCCATTCTTCCGCCTCGTCGCCGACCAGAACCAGCTTACCGACGCGATGTACGAGTTCGTCACCGAGCCCACCCCGCGCCGCAACCACTTCCCGGTCATTGAGGAGCTCGGCGACATCAATCAGGACCTCGTCGACGTGCTGGAGATGATGGTGATCGACGGCACCGACAACCGCGCGGACGTGGCCGCTTTCGTCGACTTCGTCTTCGGTCCCCATGGCATCGGCCCCATCAAGCATGAGTCCTGAGCCGAGATGGGCATCCCCGACCAGCTCGCCAGCATCCACAAGCTCTACGGCGAGATCTGGGCCAGCACCGATCCTGACTTCGAGACCGAGATCGCGAAACCGCGCGCGCCGCGGTCCCCCGAGCTGCTTTTCGACTACGCCGCGCAACTCGGTCTTGGGCCGGATTCGCATGTGCTCGATATCGGCGCGCGCGACGCCGTCCACGCCATTGAGCTTGCCCGTCGTCACGGCTGCCACGTCGTCGCTGCCGACCCGGTACCCTTCCACCTCGGACTAGCGAGGCAGCGGCTGGAAGAAGCACAGCCGGAGGTCCAGGCGCTGGTCGAGCTGTCGGATGCCACCATGGAGCACATGCCCTTCGAGGACGAGTCGTTCGACCTCGTCTGGGCGCGGGACATGCTCAACCATGTCGCGCTGCGCCGCGGCCTCGGTGAGGCGTACCGGGTGTTGAAGCCTGGTACGCCGATGCTCGTCTTCCAGACCTTCGCCACCCCGCTGCTGGAACAGGGCGAGGCCCGGCGGCTCTACGAGATCCACTCGGTCATCGCGGAGAATATGGATTCCGAGTTCCTCGAGGATGTTACCAGAACGACTGGTTTCGAGATCGAGACGGTCGACGAGGTCGGCAGCGAGTGGCGCGAGTACCGCGTCGAATCCGGCATGGACGACATCGGCCAGGAGCTGATGACGCTCGCGCGCATGCGTCGCACCGAGCACGAGCTGGTGCAGCGCTTCGGACGCAACCGCTACGAGGCGACCATCGCCGATATCCTCTGGGGGGTCTACCTCCTGCTCGGCAAACTCAGCTCCCGCATCTACATCTTCCGCAAGCCGGGATCGATCGATGCCTGACCGGATCATCGCCTCGACGGCACCGGAATGGCGCGAGGCGGCCCGCGAGATGCTCGCCGATTCGCTCCCGGACGCGCGCTTCACCGCTATTGGCGAGGACGTGCTCGCGATCTCCGCCGAGGGGCTCGCCATCGCCGATGTCGCCGAAATCGTCCGCGCCGAGCGCAACCCCTTCGTGCGTCACCTCTTCCGTGAGGTCGGGCGGCTCGATGTGCCAGCCCGACAGCCGGTGGAAGAAACCGCCGATGCCATTCTGACCGCGTGGGGCGACGCGCCGACGCCGATGCCGCCCGCGTCGTCGCTGCAGGTCTGGACGAGCGGGACAGTCAACCTTGCCTTCCGTCCAGACACGCTGCGCCGCGAGCTGGAGACAGCCCTGACCGAGGAGGGCGTTCGGGTCGCCCGGGCCGGCATGGCGCAGGTGCTCTCGGTCTGCATTGCCGGCAACCAAGTGCTGGTCGGGCTGAACGGCGCCGCGAATGCCCTGAGCGACTGGCCCGGCGGCAGGGTGCGGCTCGCGAAGCCGAAGGGGCAGATCTCCCGCTCTGAGTTCAAGCTGGAGGAACTGTTTCGCACGACCGACATTCGGCTGCCGGAGCGGGGCCGGGTGCTCGACCTCGGCGCCAGCCCCGGCGGATGGACGCGCATCCTGCGGGAGCACGGGCTGGAGGTGGTGGCTGTCGACCCGGCCGATCTCGACCAGCGCCTGCGCGGCGATCGCGGTATCCGCCATGTCCGCACCACCGCCGGTCCATTTCTGGCCGAGACGCAGGACCGCTTCGATGTGATCGTCAACGACATGCGCATGGAGCCGGAGATGTCGGTTGGGTTGATGGTGGAAGCGGCGGAGCGGCTGGTGCCGGGCGGCATGCTGATCGTCACGCTGAAGATCTCGCCGCACGACGCCGTCCGGCGGATCCGGGCCGCGCTCCGGCGGCTGGACAGCGCCGTCGACGTCATCTTCGCCCGCCAGCTCCACCACAACCGCAACGAGATCACCGTCGTGGGCGTCAAGCCGGCCTGACTCGCTGCTCCATTGGTCCGCCGATCAGGCACCAGTCAGAGAGGTACTCAACAATGCAGCTCTCGATCATCGTCTACGTTCGCGATACGGAGCGCTCGGCCGCCTTCTATGAATCACTCGGGTTCGAGCGGCAGGGGTCGGTGCGACCACGCTGGGCCGCCTTCACGTTCGGCGAGACGCTCTTCGCCCTCCACGGCACGATGACCGGCGAGCTCGACCCGCCCAGCGACCGGGTGACGATCAACATCGTCGTCTCCCGTGAGGAGCTGGACCGCCTCCACGCGCTCTGTGAGGAGCGGGGGTACGAAATCACCGGGCCAATCGACGACGTCGGGTTCGGCCCATTCTTCCGCGTGCTGGATCCCGACGGCCTGCCCATCCAGTTCAACACCCGCACGCGCTGAGGCGCTCGCTCAGGTCAGCTTCTTGTGTCCGCCCGCGTTCGGGCCGGCGCTCCAAGCGGATGGCCTGACTTCTGCACTCCCACACCGGCAACGCGCGCTACAAGCGCGCACCGTCTCGCTGGCCACGTCGCGACTCCAGCCCGCCCAGGATCTCGAGCCGCGAGGGTGCCAGCTCGATGCCGGCCACGTCGAACTCCCGGAGGATGTCGCGGCTGATCTCGTCCTTGAGGTCGCGCACGCCCCGAATCGGCGCGATGAAGCGCACGGTGAGCTCGAGCCAGTTGTCGGTCAGCCGGTAGTAGACCTTCGGCTCGACGGGCTGGTGCTCCGCCATGTGCCAGCGGGCGAAGCGAGCCACAGTGTCGGACGCATCCTCAATGAGCCCACCCGTCCGCTCCCGCGCCGCTTCCAGCAAGATACGCTCGGCGCGATCTCGGTCGGCCGTGTAGGGGATCGGCACCGAAATCTCTTCCCAGATGTACTCGAAGCCTTGCGAGTAGTTGTAGATGGGGTCGTCGAAGACCCTCGCGTTGCTGACGCTGACGATCCGCCCGGTCGGCTGCCGGCTCCGCACCCAGGTTGTCGGCGGCACCTGCCCCTCCGCCGGTGGCTGCCCCATCTCGAAGATGTGCGTGGTGAGGAAGTCGACGCTGATGACATCACCCCGCACGTCGCCCATCGTGATGCGATCGCCGACGGTGAAGAGCTCCCCACGGAGGATGACGAAGTAGCCCGCCAGCGCCGTCACGACCTTCTGGAGGGCAAAGGCCAGCCCGGCGCCGATGATCCCGAGCGCAGCCGCCAGACGCGCCGGCTGCTCGAACCAGATGGAGAGCAGGCCGATCGTGAGGAGCAGCACGGTCGCGATGGCGACCCCCTGCCGCGTCCAGAAGCGGAGGCGCCGCGACGGCCGGCGCATGTAGAGACCCCGCAGCGTCCAGCGGAGCAGCCCCTGCAGTCCCAGCACGAGCAGCACGAAAACCACTGACAGCAGGAGCTTTCGTGCGTTGTCGACGTTGACGCCGACGAATTCGATTCCGAACACCTCCATGCCAGCAGGTCTCCGATGCATGCGCGCCCGACCCGGCGGGTTGGCACTCCGTATCGGGAAGACGCTCCGCACACCGCTTGCCAGCCCTGTCCACGGCAACGGCAGGCAAGCACGGCTCCCGCTGCCGACGATCTTCATCAATGGTGAACCGCCGGATTATGCCCCTTGGCCCCGGTTGCCCTTGATGGTGCAGAGGCCGGTGCGGGTCTGCCGGGATAGGAGGTGCCCAAGGCACATGCGCAGTGCGGCACTGCGACGACAACACATCTTTCCCTGTCCACCAGAAGGGGTCGGACGTATGCCCCGAGAACGGGACGACCATAAAGTCCCGCCTCTCGACGAGCGGATTCGGCCGCAGCAATCACCGCCACCCGATTCGGTGGAACAACACGATTTGCATCGATTTGTGTCCAATGCTGGCGCATTAACCGGCTTGATCGATGCTCGAGGATATCGCCGCCTAACTCGGTCGCGCACGTGGTGCTTTTCCTCGCGTCTCAGCGCGGGTATCTTGGAGGCGTGAATGCCTACGCCCTCGGCGTCTGACCCGGTCGGGCCCCCGCGGCTCTGGGTCACCTTCAGTTTCAACGGAGGAACGAGAGATGCGGTACAGCGAACTGGTTGCTCCCCGACGGTCGGAAGTGGCCGAGGGACCAACAGGAGAGCCGGGACTGGGCGAGGTCCTGATTCGGGTAAGCACCTGTGGCGTGTGTGCCTCGGAATTGCACCCCTGGAACGATGGGCGGATACCCTATTCTGAACGGCTCGGCCACGAACCGGTCGGAGTCGTCGAGAAGGTGGGGCCGGGCGTGACTCGCTTCAGCCCGGGCGATCGGATCACTGGGTTGTTCGAGGATGCCTACAGCGATTTCTGCATTGCTCCCGAGGACCGCTTGCTTCCCGTGCCAAGGGATGTGCCGGATGAGAACGCCCTTGGTGAGCCACTGGCGTGTTTGGTGAATATCCAGCGACGCACGCGCGTCGAGCTTGCAGACCGCGTCGCCCTGATCGGGCTCGGCTACATGGGCTTGGGGACGCTCCAATTACTGAAACTTCGCGGAGCGAGTCGGATCGTTGCCATTGACGTTCGCGAGGAGGCCCGCCAGAGGGCCGTGGCACTTGGCGCGGACGAGGTGTACCACCCGTCAGACATCCCGGACGAGTATCTGCTGACGCAATTCCAGGATTGGGAAGGCGATCGGGGCATGGATGTCGTGGTGGAAGCATCTGGGACCCCGTCGGGATTGACGCTGGCCGGAAAGATGGTCCGGGCACACGGCGTCCTCTCCATCATCGGCTTCCATCAGGGCGGCGATCGCCAAGTGGATGTAGAGATGTGGAATTGGAAGGCGATTGACGTTGTCAACGCGCACGTCCGGCGACGCGAGGATCTTCTGGAGAGCATGCGTATCGGTCTCGATCTTGAGGCAAAGGGATTGATCGATCTGGGCAGTCTGGTGACCCATCGATTCAGCCTCGACGAGGTCGATCAGGCATACACGACCTTGCGCGACAAGCCGCCGGGCTTCGTGAAGGCCGTCATTACGATCTGAGGCTGCGAGAAAGCAGCTGTTCGCTTTGCCGCAACACGGAACATGCCGGGTTCATGGGCGAACCATGGCTGGTTCCACGCCGATGTTGCTCGCCTCAAACCCATCGCAGCTGACACTAGCAGTGCCCACATCAGGCGATCTTGCCCTCTCTGTGTCCGAGTTCGAACACGTGAAGCGCTGGCTGTTCTCTTAGACAAGAGAGCCTCTAACAAAACTGTGGAACCGGGGTTGTGGTCGTCGTGGTATCAGCAAGCCATTGGTTTCTGAAGATCTTTTGGACCCGCAT
>DASYWL010000154.1:0-5558 GCA_035936055.1 Thermomicrobiales bacterium | reverse complement strand
GTGTGGAAGCGCTCCCACGGTGGTCCAGTCCTTGCTACACTCAGGCGCAGATGACCAGTCGCACTGAGCGCGAGAGGGGACACCGCCGTGCCCACGACCACACCGAGCAACGCGTCCACGTTTCTGAGCAGTGGCAAGCTGGCGCACTTCGATCCCGGCAAGGGGGTCGAGGCGGGGGCAGCGGCAGGCGATTTCGACGACACTGGATGGCTGGAGATCACCATTCCGGGCGACGTCCATCGCACGCTCATTGATGCTGGCGAGATTCCCGATCCCTTCTGGGACCAGCAGGAGAAGGACTGCGCCTGGATGGAGGAGAAGGAGTGGTGGTATCACGTGCCGCTCCACGTGCCTGATGTCGAACTCGGCCAGCACGAGCGCTGGCAGCTCGTCTTTCACGGGCTCGACACTTTCGTGACCATCTACTTGGACGGCGAGGAGATCGGCACGAGTCAGAACATGTTCCGCGACACGGTGGTCGACATCACCGAGCACGTACAGGCGGGCCGCGAGCATACCCTCGCGTTGCAGTTTCACCCGCCGCTGCTGGCTATCGAGGGCCGTCACCTTGGCGAATGGGCCGCGAATGGACGCGAGCGGACCGCGATGCGAAAAGCCCAGTTTGGCTACGGGTGGGATTGGGGGCCACGCCTGCCAACCGTCGGCACGTGGCGACCCATTGAGCTACGGCGCGTCGACCGGGGGATGATCCTCGGCATCCACTTCGACAACGTCGACCTCTCACCGGATCACACCCAAGCCGTTGTCGCCGTCCGGGTCGAGGCGGAGCGTGTCGCTGGCACCGATCCGCTCAGCGCCCGAGTCACCCTGCGCGAGCCGGCGAGTGACCGCGAGTGGACTGCCGAGCTCGATCTCACGGAGTCGCCAGCCGGACACGCCGATGGTTGTGCCTATCTCACCATCGGCAACCCGAAGCTCTGGTGGACGCACGACCTTGGCGAGCCATTCCTTCACGATCTCACCGTCGAGCTGATCGCTGGCGACGACGTCGTCGTGACCGACGAGCGCAAGGTCGGGATCCGCTCGCTGGTGCTCGACCAGTCGCCAGACCTTGAGGAGAAGGGCGCGCGCTTCTTCCGCTTCGTGCTGAACGGAGTGCCGATCTTCGCCAAGGGGGCAGACTGGATCCCGCCCGACTCCTTCGTCGGCGCGATCGAGGACGAGCGCTACACCCGCTGGCTCGAGGATGCCCGCGACGCGAACATTCAGATGATGCGCGTCTGGGGCGGTGGCATCTACGAGCACGATCGCTTCTACGACGAGTGCGACCGGGTCGGCATCCTCGTCTGGCAGGACTTCATGTTCGCCTGTGCCGCCTACCCTGAAGACGATCCGACCTTCGTGCAGGAGGTCGACCGCGAGGCTCGCTATCAGGTCCGGCGGCTGCGCAGCCACCCGTCGCTGGCGGTCTGGGTCGGCAACAATGAGAACCAGTGGATCAACGACAAGACCTACTGGAACGTCGAGGATCCGCCGCCCTGGGGGGCTCTCTACTACAACCATATCCTGCCGGATGCGGTCTACGAGCTTGACGGACGCACGCCCTACTGGCCGGGATCGCCCTATGGAGGCAATGATCACAACAGCATGGAGGACGGTAACCGCCACAACTGGGATGTCTGGCACGGCCAGGTGAGTCCTCGTCGATTCGGCGAGAAGCCGGAGCAGATCTTCACGCCGGAGATGGTCAGCTACCGCCGGTACGCGGAGGACATGACCCGCTTCTGCTCCGAGTTCGGGATGCATGCCTCGCCGGTGATCGAGACCCTGCGGCGTGTCGTGCCGGAGGACGAGCTCTATCACCACAGCCCGGCGATGGACTGGCACAACAAGGACAACCCGAAGGACAAGGGCGACATGCTGATGGCGGCGACCACCGGCGTGTCTGAGAACCTCGAGGACTACATCGACTTCAGCCAGATCGCGCAGGCGGAGGGGCTCAAGTTCGGTATCGAGCACTATCGCCGCCGCAAGCCGCACTGCTCAGGTACGCTGGTCTGGCAGATGAACGACTGCTGGCCCGTGCTGAGCTGGGCGGTGATGGACTATTACGGCTTCGGGAAGGCGGGCTACCACTATCTGAGGCGGGTCTACAGCCCGGTGCTCGCCTCGTTCAAGGAGACAGACGACGGCGTCGAGCTCTGGATCACCAACGACACGCTGGAGCGCATCGAGGACGAGGTGACCATCACGCTCGGCACCTTCGGCGGGGAGGTGGTGGAGGAGCGACAGCTCTACGTCGACCTGCCGCCGAACTCCAGTGAGCGTGTGGATGTCTGGCCGAGCGACGTCATCGCCAGCAACCGGTACCTGCGCGTCGAGAGCCCCGGCGATCGCTACCCGGACAACCGGCACTTCTTCGTCGATCTCAAGGATCTGGACCGGCGGCCAGCCGAGCCGAAGGTCGAGAAACGGCAGGTGAGTGATCACGAGCTGGAGGTGATCCTGACCGCGCCGGAGGACGGCTACTGCTGGTTCGTGCACCTGCAGCGGCCTGTCGCCACGACACGCTACAGTGACAACTACGTCGACATCGCGCGGGGCAGGTCGAAGACGATTGTCGTGCGAGACGCGTCGAGCGTCGTTGATCCCGAGGAGGTCACGGTCGCCTGGCGGTAGCGAGAACACGGACGGGCTCCATGCCCGCCCGTACACCTCGTCGATCCGGGAAGGAAAGTCGTCCTGATGGCGAAATAAAGGCAGGCTGATCCGTCTGCGCGGAGTGGAGCCGGGAGGAAGTGGGTCGAGGCAGCGTCGGTCGAGGGTCCGCAGGGCGATGAGTTCATCGCGCAGATCGAAACCCTCGTCGAAGGCACGCTCGTGGGCAGCATTGCCACGCACCACTGCAACGCTCGCGCCGGCGTCTTCTCCTATGGACTCCACGTCGATGCTTCGTACCGAGGCAAGGGGTATGCGAAGGACGCGATTTGCCTGATCCTCCGCTACTTCTTTCAAGAGCTGCGGTATCAGAAGTGCAACGTGGACGTGATGGCGATCAACGAGCCGTCACAGCGGCTACATGAGGCGCTCGGCTTTCAGCTCGAAGGTCGCCGGCGCCGGACCGTGTTCACCCACGGTGAGCATAGCGACATGCTGGAGTACGGCATCACCGTCGAGAAGTTTCGCGAGCGACACGCCGCCTATTGGCGCGAGGACTGAGCGAGGAGCTCGGTCGCCTGGTCGATCACGTCCTCGACCGGAACATCGCTGACGAAGGAGTCCTGGTGGTCACACTGACCCTCCAGACAGTTGAGCCCGCAAGCCGGGCATTCCAGCCGCCAGGCGAGTAACGGCCGGTGCCGTGCGCGAGTCAGGGCACCGGCGTTGATGAGGTTGAAGCACCAGTAGATGCCGACAGTGGCGGCGCCGACCGCAGCGGCAAGATGCAGCGGCCCTGAGTCGTTCGAAACGATGAGGGGACTGCGGCTGAGGAGTCCCGCCAGCCCACCGAGCGTGAGTTTTTCCCACAGGTTCACTGCGTCGGCGCGCATGGTGCCGACAACCGTATCGACCAGGTGACGCTCGTCCTCGCCGGTGCCGATGACGCCGATGCGCATTCCGGAGGCAGCCAGGGCGTCGCCGACGGCAGCGAACTTCTGCGGTGGCCAGCGACGTCGCGGATCTCCTGCGCCAGGGTGCAGGATGACCAGTGGCCTGTTGTCATGGGGAACGACGGGCGCCGCTTCCGCGAGATCGGCGTCAGTGACGGTAACCCGGGGCTCCAAGGTGACGGGTGGTGCGCCGACAAGCGAGACGACCTCCAGGTAGCGAAGAATCTCGTTCTGGAAGAACACATATGGCACCCAGTGGTCCAGTGGCATGGCGTCCGGGGTCTTGAGCCCGACCGTTACGCGCGCCCCGACCCGGCACGCGAACGGGTTGGAGTACCGCCCGCCGCCGTGCAACTGGAGGGCGAGGTCGAAGTCCTCCTCGGCTACTTCAGCGAAAAACCGGTCGAGGGTCTCGCTGTCGTTGGGGTAGTCCTCGAGTTCGCCCACGCCGCGGCAGGGTGGGATGACGATGACCCGGTCCACGGGTCCCGGCCGATCGGCGAGAAAGGCTGCGTGCCAGGGCTTGCCCAGCAGGACGATCTCGGCGTCAGGGTAGGCCGCGCGCAGTGCCTCCAGAGCGGGCAGCGTGAAGATGAAGTCGCCGATGGCATTGGCGCGGAGAACCGCGATTCGGCGAACGCCGGGAACTCGATTGCCGTGCTGCATCAGGTCTCCTCTTTCCCCTGAGCCCATTCCGCTCGCCGCTGCTGCCCTGACGTTGAAGCAGGAGAAGAAGTGATAGCATAGTTCCGTATCTTCCGCGACCTTTCGATCCCCCAGTGCAGGAGCACCGGGCAGAGTCGTCGTTTCGCCGGTTTCAGGGATGAGGACAGGACCCTCGTCCAGATCGTTGTATAGGCGCGCTCGTTCGCAAGTTTCGAACACTCCATCAGAGCATGGCGGACTCGCTGCGACTGCAACCACCAAGCGATAGAGGAACCGCCAGCGCGATGAAGGATCAGGATCGAACTGAAGCCGATGTCGTTGGGAGCTTCCACGGACTGCGGGCACTGGTCATTGGGGACGCACTGCTCGATACCTTCTTGGAGGGATCAGCGCCCCGAATCTCCCGGGAAGCACCGGTACCCGTGGTCGAGCAGCAGGCCGAGCATCACTTCCCGGGCGGCGCGGCGAACGCAGCCGCCAACCTGAGCGCGCTTGGCGCCGAGGTCGCGTTCGTGGGAATGGTCGGCGATGACGTGACTGGAACGAGCCTGCGGTCGGCATTGCAGGAGGCGGGGGTCGACGACCGGTGGCTCGTCACTGATCCGAACGTCACGACCGCGCGCAAACTTCGCGTGCTCGCCCATGATCAGTACCTCGTTCGGGTGGACGAAGGCAGCCTCTCGGCCTGCGCGCCTGGCGCACGTCGGGCCTTGCTCAATCATGTCGAGCGCCTCGGGCCGCAGTCCGACCTGATTGTCATATCGGACTACGGATATTCGACGGTGAGCGAGGAGATCGTCGAGTGGCTGTGCAAGTTGCGGGCCGACCATCCCTGCACGTTGGCCATCGATTCTCGCGACGTACGCCGCTTTTCCCGTGCCGGGGCAACGCTCGTCACACCGAATCTGGAGGAAGCGCGGGTGGCAGTGGCACCGGGGAATCCGTCAGAGGCAGAGCCGATGGATGTCGCGCGACGCTTGCGAGAGAAGCTGGACGCGGAGAATATCGCTATCACGATGGGGGGAGACGGGGTGCTGCTCGCTGACGCCGAAGGGCACATCACCCATCTCCCGACCCGTCCGATCAGGAAGCCTGATGATGTGGGGGCGGGCGATTCGTTCATTGCCGCAGCAGCGCTCGCCCTGGCGACCGGCGCTCGTCCCGAGCTTGCTGCCCGAATCGGCATCGATGCCGCGACGATCGTGTGCACCAAGCCGCGGGTTGCAGTGGTTACGAACCGCGAGCTGTTGCGGCGCGTGAGCCTGAGTCAGCAGAGGGCGCCGTCTGCCCCCCTGTCGGTCAAGGAGATCGCCGTTCGGC
>DASYWL010000153.1:0-5850 GCA_035936055.1 Thermomicrobiales bacterium | reverse complement strand
AATTCGTGCAAATCCGATCCCGACCCACTCGGCGAAGTCCGTGCTCAACTGGTCGACCGTCTCCGCATCGAGATCGGACGACGCCAGCCGGCTCAGCAGCACGCCGAACGCCTCCCGAGGCCAAGCGTAGCTCGAGAGCCGGATATCCCGAAAGAGACACTCCTCGCCATCGAACCGAAGCTCGGCCAGCACCCAGCCATCGTGCGACTGCTCAATCATGAGCACGCTCGGTCCCGCCTGCACCACGAATGGCACGGCGGTCGCTGCGCTGGTGCATCGCCGCTCCGCATGGATCTCCAGAGGCGTCCACGGCACGCTCGGGCCGTCGGTTCGCAGATTCGCCACCGGGTTGTTGCTGCCGGGTTCGAATGGCTCCATCGGATGCTCCTGCCACAGAGCGCGATCGCCCCAGGCACCTCATGTGCGACCGCGATCGCGTCCTATGTAGAGCCTAGCACCAGCAGCTTGCCAATGCCACTTCCACGCCACAGCACGTGTCACAAGCTTGCCCGCACGATGGGAATATCTGCACTCGCAACCTCCTCGCCGTCGATCTCGATCCTGATCCCCAGCGTACCAACCGGCCACGGCTCCTCTGCGTTCCAGGAGAGCCGCCAGCTCAACCAAGCCTCCTCCAGTGACTCCTCCGCCACCACCGGCTCCGGCTCGAGCCCGGGAATCGGATCGCCGTCGATCGTCCACTGCGCCTGCACGGTCGTACCGGCCGGCAGCGACGGCACCTGCAGCACGGCAATCACCTGCTCGGCGTCGTTTGGTAGTGAGGTCAGGCTGCCGGCCGGTGCGCCGGTCTCTGGGTCGAGGTTCGATGCCCAGACGAACTCGCCGACCTCGAGCGGAATCTCAGGCTGGACAGCAGTGGGGATGGCAGCCTCAGCGGGGGTAGTAGGCTGAGCAGTCTCTCGGCCGTCTCCGCCGGCGCACCCTACCAGAAGCAGCACGCCAACGAGGCAGAGCAATGCCATGGCTCGTCGCCTGGATCTGTTCGCACCCCCAGCCCAGCCGCCGAGTCCGGTTCCGCTCATACCTCTTCCCCATCCCCCGCACGGTACCATTTCATCCGGAATTGTACGCGCACCGATCACCCCGCCGGAACGATTGTTCCCCGGCGCGACGAACCAAGGACCTGACCATGCCAAGCCCCAGGAGCAACGCCAGCCGTACCGGCGGAGATCGCCGCCGGACGATGCAGCGACGCCGCGACGCCAACGACCGCCAGCTGCTGAGCTGGACCGAAGAGGATCGCCGCCGCGCCGCCGCGTTCACCCACGCCGATCAGTGGCGGGTCCTGCGCATCCTCGGGGAGTTTGTCGAGGGGTTCGACGCGCTCGCCGAGCTCGGACCGGCGATCACGATCTTCGGCTCTGCCCGCGCCGATGAGGATGATCCGATGTATGAGGCGGCGCGTACGGCCGCCGGCCTGCTGGCCAAGACCGGCTTCACCATTATCACGGGTGGCGGACCAGGCATCATGGAGGCGGCGAACCGCGGAGCTGCCGAGGCGGACGGAGAGTCGGTCGGAATCGGTATCGACCTCCCATTCGAGCAGGGCACCAACGACTATGTGACGCTGCCACTCGAGTTCAACTACTTCTTCGTGCGCAAGACCATGCTGGCCAAGTACGCCTCCGGGTTCGTCTTCTTTCCCGGTGGCTACGGCACCATGGACGAGCTATTCGAGGCGCTGACCCTGATCCAGACCGGCAAGATGGGCCCCATGCCTATTGTCCTCTTCAGCAGCGAGTACTGGGCTGGCCTCCGCGATTGGGTCATCGATACGATGCAGAAGAGCGGCAACATCTCGCCCGGCGACGAGGCGCTCATGCAGATAACCGACGATCCGCACCACGTCGTGGAGATCATGCTCGACCACATGCGCGAGCGGCACGCCGAGGACGAGAAAAACCGTCCTGAAAGCGAGTTCAGGCGTTAGCACTGGCCCTCGCAGGTGGGGTATCATGAGGCCCGCGAAGCACCACCCGCGACGGCCCCGTCCAACACACCCCACGGGCCGGCTTGACCTGCACCGGAGGCATGTCGTCGAATGCGACAACACCCAGCACTGAGCCTTGACGACCCCGATGCCACCTTCGCGGAGGACGGCAGGCTTCCGCTGCTTGCGCTGAAGAACGTGGTGATCTTCCCGCGCAACGTCGTCACCCTGCTCATCGCGCGCAACCGCTCGATTCACGCAGTTGAGGAGGCGCTCTCCGGCAACCAGGAGCTGGTCGTCACGACCCCGCACGACCCCATCATCGACGATCCCGAACCCGAGGACATGTACGACATTGGCACGCGCGTCAGCATCCTCTCCGCCGAGCGGCAGCAGGGCGGCAACTTCCAGGTGGTACTGGAGGGCATAGGGCGTGTGCGGCTCACCGCCTTCGACCACTCCCGCCCCTTCTACACAGTCGTCCCGATCGACCTGAAGGAGCCCGAGTTCGATCCGCACGAGGCGCGGATCATGATCGAGCACATCCAGGAGCTCGCTCAGCGCTACGCCGAGGCGAAGGACACGCTCTCCACCGAGGTGCTGGAGATGATCCAGCAGGCGACCCACCCCGGCCACCTCGCCGATATGCTGGCGACCCAGGTACTCGACGATGTACCGCGCCGCCAACGTCTGCTGGAGACGACCGACCCCCTGGTTCGCTTGGAGCGGCTCGGCGCGCGCCTCACTGACCAGCTGGAGGTGGTCGAGCTGGAGCGGCGCATCCGAGATCGCGTCCGTGACAACATGGACAAGTCGCAGCGCGAGTACTACCTCCGCCAGCAGCTGGAAGTCATCCACGACGAGCTCGGCGGTGGTGAGGGCAACGAGATCGAGCAGCTGCGTGCGACGATCGGCGAGCGGCAGATGCCTGCGCTGGTGCGCGAGAAGCTCCAGCGCGAGCTGACCCGGCTGGAGCGGATGCCTGGCGTCTCGGCCGAGGCGACCGTCGCACGCACCTACATCGACACCGTTCTCGCGCTCCCATGGACGGAGTGCACCGAGGATCGCATCGACCTCGATGAGGCCGACCGCGTGCTCAGCGCCGACCACTACGGCCTCGACACGGTGAAGGAGCGCATCTCGGAGTTTCTTGCCGTTCGCAAGCTGACCGCAAGTGCCGGTACGGTCACGTCGGCGCAGATCCTCTGTCTCGTTGGTCCCCCGGGTGTGGGCAAGACGAGCCTCGGCCACTCCGTTGCGGAGGCCATGAGCCGCGAGTTCATCCGTGTCTCGCTCGGCGGTGTTCGCGACGAGGCAGAGATCCGCGGACATCGACGTACCTACATCGGCGCCATGCCTGGGCGTATCATCAGCGCGATGAAGACCGCCGGCACGATCAATCCGGTGATCCTGCTCGATGAGATCGACAAGCTTGCCTCTGACTATCGTGGCGATCCAACCGCCGCAATGCTGGAGGTGCTGGACCCTGAGCAGAACTCCACGTTCACGGACCACTACCTCGACACGACATATGACCTCTCACAGGTGCTCTTCATCACCACGGCGAACTCCGCGCAGGCAATCCCCGGACCGCTCCGCGACCGAATGGAGATGATCCAGGTTCCCGGGTACACCGAGGACGAGAAGATCGAGATCGCGCGCCGGCACCTGCTGCGCCGGCAGCTGCAGGCCAGCGGCCTCACGGAGCAGTCGGTGGCGATTTCCGACGACGTGTGGCGACACATCATCCGTGGCTACACACGGGAGGCGGGCGTCCGCGGGCTCGACCGTGCCGTCGGCCAGCTGTTGCGCAAGGTGGCGACGCTGGTCGTCCGCGGCAAGACCGATCCGAGTGGGACAGTGCAGATCGACGAGGAGCGCCTCGAGGAGTTCCTCGGGCCGCGCAAGTTCGGCTTCGAGCAGGATCTTGGCGGCAGCCAAGTCGGCCTCGCCATCGGCCTCGGTACGACCGAGATCGGGGGCGAGATCATCCCGGTGGAGGTCGCGACCATGCCGGGTCATGGCGGCCTGACGATCACCGGCCGTGCCGGCGACGTGATGCAGGAGTCCGCCCGTGCGGCGCTATCCTACGCACGATCACGATCCGATGAGCTCCGTATCGACCGTGATTTCCAGGACAAGCTCGACCTCCACATCCATCTGCCAGAGGGCGCGACACCCAAGGACGGTCCCTCCGCTGGCATCACCATGGCGACCGCCGTCATCTCGGCGCTGACTCGCCGACCGGTGCGCGCCGACACAGCGATGACCGGCGAGATCTCCCTGCTCGGACGGGTGCTGCCGATCGGCGGTATCCGTGACAAAGCCCTGGCCGCCCACCGGCACGGCCTGCGGCGGCTGATCGTCCCGATCGACAACAGCCGTGACCTGCATGACATCCCGGCGAACGTCCGCGACGAAATCGATATCGTGCTGGTCAACACCATGGACCAGGTGATCCAGGAGGCGTTGATCCTCGACGACCAGCAAATCGAGGGCATGCAGGAGATGACCGACCGTCGATACGCGTCGGTGCCGCGAATTCATCCTGACATCATCGATGCCGGATCGCGCTGAGGCAGCGGACCACGCGCGGGAACTCGAACGCCGCTTTTTTGCCGAAGCCGGCCGGCGCAGGTCCATCCGCGTCGCGGTGCGTGCCCTGATCATCCTCGACGGTCACATTCTGCTCCAGCGGCTTGCCTACACGGGCTCCGTGTGGTTCTTCCCTGGCGGGGAGCTGGAATTCGGCGAGTCCCTCGGCGCCGGACTCCGCCGTGAGCTCAACGAGGAACTCTCACTTGATGTCGACAGGGTGATCTACCGGCTGGCAGCCAACAACCGGTTCGAGCGCGAGGGCGTCAGGTTCCACCTCCTTGAGCACTACTTCGAGGTGACCCCTGTATCGACCGACATCGAGAGCCTGGAATCATCGGTGCTCGTGGAATGGCATGCGCTCAATAGCCTCCACATGCTCGACGTCCGCCCGGTCGACGTGCGGGACATTCTCGACCTCCCCGACTGGCGCGATGTCCGTTCACTCGAAAGCGAGTAAGCGCACTCGCCATGTTCGACCCGCGAGGGCCGGGGGTTGCGGCGCGCCTTGGTATCGGTACCGGCTGTCGGCCAGGCACGGGAGCGAGTTCTTGCAGACGAGCCTCTACATTGAGCAGTTGCATAGCCCCCCAGTGCAAGTCGAACCCTCATAACGCTTGTCAGCAGACGAGCCCATATGGACCTCGCGACCGCAATTGATCGACATGGCCTTGCAACTGGCATAGCCCTTGGGAGGTTTTAGCGCTGCGTCACCTGGCGCCGCTGTCCTCGCCCGCCGTCCAACGCATGGGCTACTGCAACAGGAGGTCACGATGCGATTGGGAAGTTCTGTGCGAGTGCTAGGGGCCCTGCTCCTGCTGTTCCTGCTCGGAGGCACGCAAGCGGCGGCGGAGAGCGCTCAGCGGACAACGGCCGAACGCGAGTTCGCGTGCTACCAGGAGATTTGCGGCATCATCCGGGATGAAGCCGCCACCCCCACAGCCGGCACGCCTGTCACAAATATCACGGATGTCCTCGGCAATACCCAGGCGGCAGAGATTGGTGAAGCCCCCCTGGAATCGGCACGCCTGTCGTCGAGATCCTCGAGGAAACCGACACAGCCGAGATCTCGGTGGACAGCACACCAAGTACGGGCACACCGATTCCCGACATCACCGATATCTTGGGCGATGACAACGCGCTCGGATCGGACGATGAAGGCTTCCTGTGTCAGGACATCAACGACGACGGCACCTACGAGATCGGCATCGACGAGGACGGCGACGGCGTCCTTGACGAGGACGAGGTGCTAGGCGAGGACCTGAACGAGGACCAAACGCTTACGCAAGATGAGCTGGATCCTG
>DASYWL010000152.1:0-10228 GCA_035936055.1 Thermomicrobiales bacterium | reverse complement strand
ATGCGGAGGAGCGCTTCCGTCAGCGTTTCCGGGAGAAAGTGAACGATCCGACCGCCCTCCCGGAGCGCGAGTAGTTTCCGGCACCGGCGAAACGGAAGGACCAGCAGGTGCAGTATCGGGTCGGCATCATCGGCGCCGGTCAGCTTGCGCGGATGATGGCGCAGGCGGCGATTCCGCTCGGCATCGAGGTGACGCTGCTCGCGGCGTCCGCCGACGACGGAGCAGCGAGGGTCGTGCGAAGCGTGATCGTCGGATCGCCGGACGATCCTGATCGCGTTCGGGAGCTCGCCGCTCGCGTTGACGTGATCACGTTCGACCACGAGCTCGTCGATCCGGGCCTGCTCGACGTGCTCGAAGCGGAGGGGCACGCCGTGCATCCGCGGTCGCCGGTCATGCGTCTCGCGCAGAACAAGCGGCTGCAGCGCGAGGCGGTCGACGCGGCGGGCCTGCCGGGCCCGGCGTGGGCGGCGATCGGGAGCATCGGCGATCTCGACGCCTTCGCTGCGACCCACGGCTGGCCTGTAGTGCTCAAGGCTGCTCGTGGTGGGTATGACGGCCGCGGTGTCTGGAAACTGGATGCCCGGAGTGAGGCCCAGTCGGTTGTCGAGGGCGCGCTGGGCAATGGGACCGAGCTGATCGTCGAGGCGTTCCAGCGGCTCGATGGCGAGGTCGCGGTGATCGTCGCGCGCACGCCCGGCGGCGAGTGTCGAGTGTATCCCGCGACAGAGACGGTCCAGCGGGACGGCATCTGCCACGAGCTGCACATCCCTGCCCGTTTCGGAGAGAACGTTTCTTGCGAGGCCGAGATGATCGCCCGGGACGTCGCCGAGATGGTGGGCTCCACCGGGCTCCTTGCGATCGAGTTTTTCGTCACGGATGGGCGCGTGTTGATCAACGAGCTTGCCCCGCGCCCGCATAACTCTGGCCACTGGACCATTGAGGGGGCGGAGACCTCGCAATTCGAGCAGCACCTGCGGGCTGTGCTTGACTGGCCGCTCGGCGACACGGCGCAGGTTGCCGCGTCGGTCGTTACCCGGAACCTGCTCGGGCCGGACGGTGGCGATCCCTTCGCACGCATCCCCCACGCGCTGGCCACAGATGGCGGACATATCCACTGGTACGGCAAGGAGAGTCGCCCGGGGCGCAAGATCGGGCATATCACTGCACGAGCGAGCAATCATGCAGAGGCCGAGCGCCGGGCAACAGCCGTCTGGCAGGTCCTGATGCATGGAGCCGGGGAGCAGGGGTGATGACGAGTGAGGTTCGAGTCGGCGTCGTGATGGGCAGCGATTCCGACCTCCCGACGATGCGGGCGGCGATCGATGTCCTCGACGAGTTCGGTGTGCCTCGGGAGGTCCGCATTCTGAGCGCCCACCGGACGCCGGACGAGATGGTCGCTTACGCGCGCGAGGCTGCCGACCGTGGGCTGCAGGTGATCATCGCCGGTGCGGGGGGGGCCGCTCATCTCCCTGGCATGATCGCCTCGGTGACGCCCTTGCCAGTGATCGGTGTGCCGGTGGTCGCGACCGTGCTTGCCGGGGTCGATGCGTTGCTGTCGATCGCCCAGATGCCGGGCGGCGTCCCGGTGGCCACCGTCGCCATCGGCAACGCGAAAAACGCGGGACTGCTCGCCGTGCGCATTCTCTCCTCGGCTGATCTTCAGCTTCGTGAGGCAATGGAGCGGTACCAGCAGGCGCTGGGAGACGCTGTCCGCGCCAAGGACGCTCTCATCCGGCAGGAAGCCTGATGCCGCTCCGTTCAAGGCAGGTCGGCTCGTCCGATGTATCCACATATCCTTGCAGATCGCGTATCCCGAACATGTGGATGGAGTGACGCTCAAGGGGGGCTGAACGCTCCGTCCGGATGCACGAGCAACATCCGGAAGACAACTGCAGCGAGGCAGGGACGCGCGATGGGAGAGACCCCCGACCTACCTGACGTACCAGCATTCGACGGTGGCACTCGATACACGATGGCCGAGGCCGCTCGCATCAAGGGTGTGTCATACCACACCGTGTCGCGCGCCGTTCGCAGCGGCAAGCTGCCCGCGCAGCGCCTGGGGCGCATGGCACTGATCCCCGCAGCCGACCTGCAGGGATGGCGCCTAATGCGCCAGCGCGCGCCGCGCAAGTACCGAAAATCCGATCCTGACCACGAAAACGGCGAGCTCCCCGTGCAAGCGGGGATTGGCGCCTCCGAAGGCTATGGCGACCGCTTGGTGAGCGCCAGCGAGCGACTCATGGTTGCGGCGTCGGCCGAATCGATAGCTGGTTTCGGGAGCTGGCTCGCGCATTGGGTGGCGCACAGCCTCAACTCGGAGACGGCCGTTATCTGGAAGATCGATGAGCCACGGAACCGGGTCACGTTGTACGGGACGTATGGTGTCGACGAGGTACACCCGCCAGTGGTGATCGAAAGCGCTGCGGCTCGCATGTTCCGTGATCTGTCCGACCAGGAAGATGTCATGCTTCTCGATAACCGGACGGCACATCGGATCCAGGCCAAAGATTGGCTGGGTGCGATGGATGGAGGTCTCCCGGCGTGTATACCCCTGCGGTCCGGCAGCCGATCCGTTGGCTGTGCCATCGTCGCGCGGAGGGGGCAGCGCTCGCCGCTCTCGACGGAGGATATTGCCTTCGCCCAGCGACTGGGGCTCTATGCCGCATTTGCCATGGAGCACGTCGAGATGCGGCAGGCAAACCAGACCAGCCACGTCACCATGGAGTCGGTGCTCCAGGGCCTGCCCGTCCAGATCGTCACGGTGGATAGCAACGGCACGGTCGTCTACGCCAACCGTGCCTTCACTGATGCCTGGGGCGAGGAGTACTACGAGCGCCGTCATTACTCGCATCTTCAGCGCTCCTATCGGGTTGAGACGCTCGATGGCGTCGAGGTTCGCCTGCAAGACAATCCTCTGACTGGGGCGCTTCGGGGCGAACGGGTGGACCGCGCCATATAACTCGTCCCCGAGGCGCCCGGTGAGACGCAGGTCTTCGACGTCAACGCCATGCCAACCTACGACGAGGATGGTGTGCAGACGGGCGCCATTATGGCGATCCGAGAGGTGTCAGAGAAATTCGTCGCTGATGACGCTGGCGGTCAATCGCCGGTCGAGCTGCTCGTCGAGGCCCGTCGGCGCGTCGAGCTGCTGGCGAGCCTCTCGACCGAGATTGCGGCGCGCCGCGGCTCGGAGGACTTTTTTGACCTGATCGCCAGCCGTGCCAGTGAGATCCTTCAGGCCGACGCCGCGATGGTGATGACACCGGCCGCCAACAGCACCTTCGTGCCCCGCGCGATGCACAACCTTCCGGCCAATCTGGTGGGTCGCCAGCTGAATCGCTTCGCGTTCCCGTCCGCAGTCCTGTCAATGGCGCACCGTGATATCCAGTACGTGAACGAGGATGAGGCTAGTCCTGCTGGCGTGGAGCTGTTGCGAGAGATCGATGCGCTCCGTCGGGTTGATCCTGATCTCGCCCGAGCGGTGGGCCGACAGTGCGGCAACGCAGTGCAGCTCCATAACGTGGTGGTCGAGCTGGAAGCGTCTCGGCGACGGTTGCAGACAACGCTCGCTCAGTTGCCGCAGGCCGTCGTGATCACCGACGAGCATGAGGGCAACGTCGTGGCGATGAACCGTGAGGCGCAGGCGCTGTGGGGGACGTCCAAGAACTGGCTGGGCCGGCACGCAAGCGACATCTCTATGCTGGACGAGCGGGGACAGCACTATCCGCCGGACCGCCATCCTTTCCTGCGCCCGCTTCGCACACGACAGACCGAGTTTGGCGTCCCTATGACCACCCGCGGCGTCAACGGCGAGCAGATCGATGTCGTCGGCAACATGGCGGCGATTGTTGGGCAGAACGGCGAACTGCGCGGGGCCGTGGCAGTGTTGCAGCGGCGCGAGCATTTCAAGGCGATCGACCGGGCGAAGGATGAATTCATCTCCGTGGTCGCGCACGAATTGCGCAACCCGCTCACCTCGCTTCGCGGCAACATCCAGATGGTGAAGCGCCGGCTTGACCGGATGGAGACGGAGGAGGCGCGATGGGAGGTCGACCGCGTGGCCGGTGTGATCGAGCAGGTCGACCGCATCGGGGATCTGGTCAGCAGCATGCTCAACGTCTCGCGTGCCGATCTCGGCAAGCTGACGATCACTCCTGCACCAACCGACGCCGTGCGCCTAGAGCAGGGCGTGATCGCCCAGCTCGAGTCGCAGCTGGACGGCCGGAAGATCACCATCGATGCCCCGAACGAGCTTCCAGTGGAGTGGGACAGCATTCGGGTCCAGCAGATCCTGATCAACCTCATAACCAACGCAATCCGATATGCGCCAGAGGGCGATATCGATGTAGCGGTGGCGCCAGAAGGCGACACCGTGGCAATCTCGGTACGAGTCGCGGCCCTGGTGTGCCGCTCCATCACCGACGGCGGCTCTTCCGGCTGTACTACCGCCTTGATGGATGGGAGACACCCGACGCTCCGGCTGGGCAGCTCGGCGGTCTTGGCATCGGGCTGTACATCAGCGCACGCCTTGCCGACGCCCACGGCGGAGCTTTGCGAGTTGATGACGCCGAGGGCGGCGGGGCGATCTTCACCTTGACATTGCCGCGGGTCGCCACACCGCAGTCCTGATCGTCCCGTGAGCAGCAGTAGGCGTGATGAGGCGGCTACACAGCCGCCCCCGTTTCATCACATAGAGCCATGGCCTAGCCGCACACAAGAGCCACGCGTCGAATCTCGGCACAAGACCCGAGGCTGCAGCGGAAGGTCTGCGCCTACGTTGTCAGCATCACTGCAAGCTGTTCTAATCCGCCGGGACAGGCTCACGCTCCTCCAGCGGCAGGGCCCGCTGCGCGCCGTCCGGCAGGGTCTGGACCGCCGCGCCGACGAAGTCGCGGAAGAGTGGGTGCGGCCGGTTCAGACGGCTCCGGAACTCCGGGTGGAACTGAACACCAACGAAGAACGGGTGGTCGCTGATCTCCATAATCTCGGCCAGCGTGCCGTCCGGCGACGCGCCGCTGACCACCAGCCCCCTCGCCTCCAGCGCATCGCGATAGTCGTTGTTGACCTCGAACCGGTGGCGGTGCCGCTCGTCGACGTGACTGGTGCCGTAGGCGTTCCCAGCCTTGGAGTCGGGCACGAGCTTGCATGGCCAGAGGCCGAGCCGCATCGTGCCGCCCATCTCCACTCCGTGCTGACCCGGCATCAAGTCGATCACGGGGTGCGGGGTTTGCGGGTCAATCTCCGTTGAGTTGGCGTCTTCGAGTCCGAGCACGTTGCGCGCGAACTCGATCACCGCCATGTGCAGCCCGTAGCAGAGCCCGAGGTAGGGGATGTTGTGCTCGCGAGCGAGCTGCACGGCCCTGACCTTACCCTCGATGCCGCGCGGCCCGAACCCTCCGGGCACCACCACACCCGAGACGTGGCGTAGGATCTTTTCCATCTCCTCGGCGGCGGTCGTCTCCGAGTTGACCCAGTCGATCTCGATGTCCACGTTGTGGTGAAGGCCGGCGTGCAGCAGCGATTCGACAACGCTCAGGTAGGCATCGTGCAGCTCCACGTACTTGCCGACGAGGGCAATACGGATGTCCTTCTTGTCGCTGACGATCCGCTCGACCATGCCGGTCCATTCGTTGAACTGCGGCTCGCGCGGAAGGTTGAAATGCTCGGCGACATAGGCGCCGAGCCCGGCATCCTCCAGTTCCAGTGGGACCCCGTAGATGGTGCGGGCGGTCGGCATGCCGATTACCGCCTGGCGGTCGACGTCGCAGAAGAGCGCGATCTTTTCCCGGACCTCCTCGGGGATCTCGCTGTCGGCGCGTGAGACGATGATGTCCGGCTGGATACCGAGCGAGCGCAGCTCGCGGACACTCTGCTGGGTTGGCTTGGTTTTCAGCTCTCCCGTTGCGCCGAGCTTCGGCAACAGGGTGACGTGCACGAAGAGGTAGTTGCGGCGGCCGAGCTCACGACGCATTTGCCGGATGGCCTCGATGAACGCTTGTCCCTCGATGTCGCCGATCGTCCCGCCAACCTCACAGATCACAACATCGGAGTCGTGCTGACGCGAGGCGAGCCGGATACGGTTCTTGATTTCGTCAGTAATATGCGGGATCACCTGGATGGTGCCACCCAGGTAGTCGCCGCGGCGCTCCTTGGCGATGACCGTGGAGTAGACCTGTCCAGTGGTCACGTTGCTCGCGCGAGAGAGATTCTCGTCAATGAACCGCTCGTAGTGACCGAGGTCGAGGTCAGTTTCGGCACCATCGTCAGTGACGAAGACCTCGCCGTGCTGATAAGGCGACATGGTGCCCGGATCGACGTTGAGGTACGGATCCAGCTTCATGATCGAGACGCTCGCGCCACGCGCCTTGATCATGCGGCCCAGCGAGGCGGTGGTAATGCCCTTGCCCACGGACGATGCCACGCCACCGGTCACGAAGATGTATTTCGGCATTGGAATCAACTCCATCGCCGGCGCTGCGGCACGCCAGCACTTCCCGCTGGCCCTAGGTGGCGGGACTCATCACCATGAAGGACATCGTGTCGTCGAAGTCGGTGCTGCGAAGGGAGATCTTCTCGACCGGCTCTGGCAGGTCGATGCCCAGATGCGAGGCGAGTTCCTCGATCGGGGCGGCTCCGGTGTCACCGCGGCTGGTTCGGAACTGCATGGGGATGACGACGTTTGGCTCGATCGTCTCGATCAGCTTGGCGGCCTGCTCTGGAGTGATGATGCCCGTGCCTCCGCCGGCGGGGACGAGGAGGACATCGATGTTGTCGAGGGCATCGGTGAGGTCCGGTGTGAGCGGGTGGCCGAGATCGCCGAGGTGGGCGACGCGCATGCCCTCGACCTCAAAGACGAAGATGGTGTTGTAGCCGAACTCGGCGCCCTTCTGATCGTCGTGATAGCTGCGAACGCCATACACGAAGATGTCGTGAATCTCATACTCACCGGGGCCGTCGATCAGCGCGTATTCGTCCTTGATACTCTTCAGGTTCTTGTGTTCGGTGTTGTCGTTTGAGATGGTGACAATGTCTGCAGAGGGCCTGCTGGTCAATGCGTAGCCGGTAGATTTTTCCGGCGGGTCAGTGATGACCGTGCCTGCCTTCGTGCGGATACGAAAGCCGTTGTGTCCGTACCATCGAAAATCGGCCATGAAGTGCGGACTCCTCCCTGAAACAATGAAGAATCGACCCGGCGGGCGGTACGCCCGGGATCGGTCGCGGTCTGACCGCGCGGCTGCACGGGCTGGAGACCGCCAAATGGATGTGTCAACAGGGGGATATCGGGATGGCGTCGAGCGACGTGCGTTCTCCCGCAGCCTCCTTTCACTGTACCACATGGCGTACGTTCACCGAGCGGCGCGGGAACCGTGGCTACACGGGCAGGGTGTCAGGAAACGGGTGCAAGAGCCAGGCAAGCGGCTGAGGGGCGTTTGGATTGAGGTAAGGAATGTGCAACGTCGCAGCCATGACGTGAGCGGGCGGACAGCCGTCGCGGGCCGCCTCTACGGAAAGTCGTTGCCCGTCACGTCTCCACCTTTCTCTCCGGCGAGCTCATCGAGGACGCGCTTCGCAACGTCCCACCCGTAACCCCGCCGTGCGAGGAATGCTGCGGTGCGCTGCCGGCGTTTGTCCGGCGGCTGGCCGCGCTCCTTGCGCCACTTGTCTGACGCGAGCCGCCGTGCATCGCCGACCTCGTCGATCTCTGCCTCGCCGAGAGTTGTTTCGATGATCTGCCGATCAACTCCCTTCTCGCGTAGCTCATGTGCGAGTGCCCGGCGCGAGCGGGGGCGGCTGGCCTGTCGCTGTTCGACCCATCCCTCGGCGAAGCGCTCGTCGTTGAGGTAGCCCCAGTCGATCACACGCCGAACGGCTTCATCGATCGCTGTGGAGGTGTACCCCTTCCGCCGCAGGCGCTGGCGCAGTTCCCGCTCCGAGCGGCCACGATGGGAGAGGAGGTTGAGAGAGCTGTTCGTGGCGCGGTCCGGTTCGTCAGCTGCCAGCAGCCGGCGAACGTCGGCCTCCGAGAGCGTATCTCCGACGGAGATCGGGTGCTCGGTGAGGGACCGCACGCTCATGCTGAACGCATAGGCCTCGTCGAGATAGACATTCATGCGCTCGGCGGTCGACTGTTGTGGGGAGACGCGAGTGACCGTCCCTGACTTCGGGGGCTCGCGCCTAGTACGGGACGTGCTCGACGTCATGTTTGCCCTCGGCGCAAAGCGGACAGTCTTCCGGCAACAACGCGGGGTAGATGTCGCCCAGCAGATCGATCACGGCACGCCCGCGAATCGTCTTGTCGGCGAGATCCCAGAGCGTGCCGATGCCGATGATCTCGCCGCCCAGCTCGGAGACCTCGTCGGCAAACTGCCCGATCGTATCGCCGCTGACGACGATGTTGTCGACCAGCAGAATGCGCTGGCCCTCGATCATCGGGTGCATGTTCTCGGCGATACGCGCCCTGCCGGTTTCCTGCGGCGATTGATGCACCACCTTGGCACGAGGTTCGAGGAAGTAGGCGATCCACTGCGCGAGGCCGGCGCCCCAGATGCTCGGGGTGGCGACGGTGTCGATCTTGTCGGTGAAAAACGCCTTGGCGAGGGCATACCCCATGCGGCTGGCAATCTCCGGGTCCGCCAGCAGGCGGTCGCGGTCAAGCAGGGCACCGGTGTGTCGCCCCGAGCGGAACGCGAAGTGTCCCTTTCGGAGCAGTAGCTCGTGCCGCAGGTAGGCCAGCGTCATCGGGCGGAGGCGAGGCGTTAGCGTCACCATGGGCGGGACTCCCGGTCGAGATCAAGACCGGGCCAGCGCCCGGCGTGCAACGGTTCACATTCGTGCCGAACCGGTTTTCAGCATAGCACGTGGGCCTGATTCAACCGGAACGGTCTGCCATGCGGTCGATGAGGTGGCGCAGAGTGTCGAGTGCGCGCGGCTCGGCGGTAGCGGCGAGCGTATCGGTCGTCGCCACGGCGTCGTCATGCCACGCTCGGACTCGCTCCTCGACCTGCCGCGAGATGTCGTATGTCTCCATCATCGAGAGAACGGACGCCACCTCCTCCTCGGCGATTCGATCGTTGGCAAAGATACCGTCGAGCGCCTCACGGTCTGCCCTGGAGGCGGCAGCACGCAACAGAATCACCGGGAACGACTGCTTGCGGCGGCGGATGTCGTCGGCAGGGTCCTTGCCGGTGGCCTCGACCGTTCCCCAAACGCCCAGCGCGTCGTCGCGGATCTGAAACCCGAGCCCAAGCGCGCGCCCGAACGCGGCATACTGCCGAGCGGTTGCGATGTCGGCACCCCCAAGCAGCGCGCCGGCCCAGGCGGCGAACTGGACGATCGCAGCGGTCTTGCCCTCGATCATGGTGAGGTAGGCATCCACCGAGACATCGCTGCGACCCTCGAAGCCGAGGTCGAGTACTTGCCCACGGACGATGTCGATGGTCATGCGGTTGAACGCCCGAGAGATGGTGAGCAGGTGGTCGGGGGAGACGTGAGGCGAGGCGGTGTTGAGCAACCCTATCTGGGAGGCAGCGAAGAGGGCGTCGCCGGCGTTGATGGCCTGGGCGTCACCCCAGATTCGCCAGACGGTTGGCCGGTGCCGGCGGGCTGGGCTCCGGTCCTGGATGTCATCATGGACGAGGGTGAAGTTGTGCAGCAGCTCGATGGCGGCGGCCAGTGGCCCGGCATCCTCGATCTCACCGCCTGCAGCAGTACAGACGAGCAAGGCGATCGACGACCGCAGGCGCTTGCCCTGCAGGCGGCGGCGCTCGTCAACGTGGACGGGAGTACCGTCGCTGGCGAGCAGGCCTAGATGGTATCCCACCATGCGATGCAGCAGCGGTGCCTCGCCGTCCACCTCACTGAGCAGCGTATCGATCTCCTGGTCGATGACCTCGGCCGCACGATCCTGCAGTCCTGTCCCTGTTGCGTCTCCTTGTTGGTCTCCCACGCGTCCCCCAGACTGCCCACGATGGCGGTGCGTTGGTTCGCGTTGATCGCACCGCATTCCGCCCACCGTCGTAGTAAAATTCCACCAGTGCGAAGTATAGATTCCGGTCAGGGATCGCGCCGCGGCTGGAACTATATCGGGGCCAGTGCGTCGCGGGTATCGGAAAGGTAGCCAGGAAAGCAGATGTTCTACTTCGATCCTTTGTACTTCGTGTTCATGCTGCCCGGGCTGATCTTCATGCTCTGGGCGCAGAGCAAGGTCAAGGGCAATTACACCAAGTTC
>DASYWL010000151.1:0-27670 GCA_035936055.1 Thermomicrobiales bacterium | reverse complement strand
GTGGTGGCGAGGTACTCGAACATGTTGGCGGTGAGGTAGCTGGAGTAGATATCGACGTGGAGGTGGGGATTGAGCGTGTCGATGTCGCTGATCTCCCCGTAGATGACCTGTCCGCCGATGACCTCCGGCTCGCTCAGGTCGAAGGTGTCGCGGATGATCTGGTCGAGCTCCTCACGGTTGATCGAGCGCCCTCCCGGCTCGGCGGCTCCGGTGCTCGAGGTTGCGCCGGTCGCCTGGCCGGCTTCAAGAGCGGTAGCCTGGGCGCCCGTCTGGCGGGCGGTGTGGCTGGCCGCCCCAACCGAGATCCCGGCTGCCGTCTCAAGGCGTACAAACTCCCGGCGCGACATCGTGCCGCGGCGGAGCTGCTCGACGAGTGTGGCCCACGGAGATGCAGAAATGATATCCTCCATCTGTTTTCCACTGACAGGCATACTGCCCCTGATCAACTTGGCCCCGGTTGCGGCGGTTGTCATACGTGAGTTCGATAATGATCCCGGAATCCAGCATACACCCTGACGACTGTCCGTCTGGCCCTATTGAGCCATGGAAGGCGGGCGCCGCCGGAGGCTTGGGTTGTGCGTGCCGGCATGAGGGAGGTTGGTGGCGCTACTCGCGTACGTCGCCAACGGCCTTGGCGCGGATCCGGGTGGCGTTGCTGGGCAGGTAGGCGAGGGGGATGTCCTCGACATCGACGATCTCGATGGTCGCCGGGTCCGCCCCGGCGGTGACTGCCCGCTCGGTTGCCTCCCGCTTCGCGACCGTCACCGCTTCGTCGCGGGTCATCTCGTCCAGCGCAAAGACCCGGTCGACCTCGCCGCTGATCTGCGCGATCGCCGCACCGACGGCGTTCGCGGCGTCATGGTGGGCCGGTCGAATCAGGTCGCCGACGCCATTGACCTCCGTCACCAGGATCGACCCGCCTCCGACGACGATCAGATCGACTTCCCCTGCCTGCGTCTTCATGCGGTCCACCCCGGCGGAGACCATCTCACGAATGCGCCGCTGTGCCACCTGGAGCAGGCAGGGGTCAAGGTCAGTGACGCGGGATCGGTCACCGAGGTCGGTCCAGCCGGAGGCCACTGCGATGTCGGTCGCGGTGAGCGTCTCCCCGCCGAAGACGCGAGCCTTCTCGGTGATGCGGTAGCCGACACTGCGCGGTCCGACCTGCGCCTCGTCCCTCTCACACGTCACGATCGAGCCGCCGCCGAGCCCGAACGAGTAGACATCCGGCATCCGGAAGTTGGTGCGCACCCCACCGACATCGACGGCCAGCGAGGAACGGCGCGGGAAGCCGTCGACCAGCACGCCGAGGTCGCTGGTGGTGCCGCCGACGTCAAGCACGAGGGCGTTCTTGCGCCCCGAGAGGAACGCCGCGCCGCGCACGGAGTTGGACGGTCCTGACGCGAAGGTGAGCACCGGAAACCGCTCGGCGAAGTCGGCGGTCATCAGCGTTCCGTCGTTCTGGGTGAGATAGAGGGGAGCAGTCATGCCCATGCCGGTGATCGCCTCCCGGAAGGCGGCGACCGTCTTCCGGGCGAGTGGGCGCAGCGCGGCATTGAGGATGGCGGCGTTCTCGCGCTCCAGCAGCCCGAGCTGCCCGACCTCATGGGAGGTCGTGATCGATGCGTGTGGCAGCAGCTCACCGAGGATCGCCGCGGCACGGTCCTCCATCGCCGGTCTGACGGGTGCGAAGGCGGCGGAGATCGCGATGTCGGTGATGCCGGCATCGCGGATCGCCGATGCAACCGCCTCCAACTCCTCAGGGACGAGCGGGTGGATCTCGCGACCGTCGAACTCATTGCCGCCGTGGACCATGAAGGCGGTGTTGCCGACAGCGTCACGGATATCGGTGGGCCAGTCCATCATCGGCGGGATCGACTCGGCAGCGGGCAGGGCGAGGCGGACGACCGCGGTCGGCGCGAGGTGGCGGCGCTCGATGACGGCGTTGGTGAAGTGGGTCGTGCCGATCATCACGCTGGAGATGTTCTCGGCGGCGACCCGACCGCTCACGAGGATGGTCGAAACCGCGGAGACGATGCCCGTGGTGATGTCCGGGGTTGTTGGGGTCTTGCAGGTGGCGTGCACCGTGCTGCCCTGCATGAGGGCAGCGTCGGTGTTGGTGCCGCCGACGTCGATTCCAATCCGTAACATCACGCTCATCGCTCCATGCACCGGTGTGCGGTCCTGCTTCGGGACGATTATCCACTAGGGGACGGGGCAGTCCAGCGAACCCGGAAAATGCCTGGCGAGCCGGGTGTCATTCTGAGCGCAGCGAAGAATCCCCCGGTGCGTAGCGCCGGTCGGTGCCCTGTCCGCGGTCCGGGTCAACCCGGTTGGCACGGGTGCCCTCCGCGGTACGCCAGAGCATTTCGTAATGCAGTTCGGTTTCGCCCACGACGCTGAATCCCAGGGAATCGTACAGGCGGCGAGCACGACTGTTGATCTTGAACACGTGCAGCCTCACCGGTACGCCGTGCCCTTGCGCTTCGGCAAGTACCGATCGGATGATCGCCGATCCTATCCCACGTCCCTGCATCTCCGGCGCCAGCTCGATGTTGCCGATAAACACCTCGTCATCACCGCGACGGACATCAAGCATGCCAACGATGGCGCCGTCCACAACAACGGCCTGCACCCCTGGTTTCAGCGCGCCCCGAAATCTCCGCCGCTGGTCGCCGTCATCCCAGCCCCATATCGCTTCGACATAGAGGCCCATCGCTCGTCGGTGGATATCGAACAGGATGTCGAAATCACCCGGCATCGCCGGTTCAAGCCTCCATTTCGCGATGCTCACTCGTGAATCGTCCTGTGTTGCGAACCCGCGTCTCCGAGCGCGCGTTGACGCGGAGGCGTCCGGGGCATTGTCACCATCCAGCTCGGCGGCCATCGTCTCAATGAAGCGGACGGTGTCATCGAAGCTATCGTCGGGCCCGTTGTCGTTGGGCGAGACGCGACGCTCCAGCGCCATCTCGATGAGCTCCGACCACTCCGGGCGCCGCGCCTGCACCCATCGTGCGGCCTGCTGCTTGGAGACCAGCTCTCCTGCCTGATGGGAGTAGAGCGCCCGGCAGACCGTCAGGATCGCGTAGGACTCACCGCACTGATCCGTTACGGTGTGGATGCGATCGATCCATGATCGGCCGAGCTCCCGCGCCGCCTCGATGAATACCTCCCTCGTGATCGGCGCGATCAGGGTCTCCGGTGGCGGACCGGCCAACGTGACGCCGTGGTCGAGCACGAAGAACCAGTTGATCCGCCACTCGGCACCCGCCTCGATCAGGTGGATTGGCTCGCCGGGACTGATGATGCCCATCGGCGACCGCTCCGTCTGCCATGTTCGCAACCCGTGCTTCGACTGGTAGGCAACCTCAATGCGGTCTTCCCACTCAGGGTGCCGTTCAACGAATTCCCGATGCATATCGCGCAGCCGGTCGATGTCCGGGTCGGTCATGAATCGCTGCGAGACGGCGAGCAGATCGATGTCGCTCACGCCTGGTGTGAAGTCACCGGAGACGAGCGAGCCGAAGAGGTAGAGCCCGACGAGATCGTTGCCGAGCGTCGCGGCGATGCCGCCGCGGATCTCGGCGAGCAGTACGGCGATCTCGGGATCGGTGGTCATCGGGGCGGGCATGGGCGGCCATCCTGGGTGTTGCTGGTGAGATACCGATAATTCAAGGTTGTCATTGCGAGCGGAATTCGAGCGCAGCAAGGGTGAAGCCGAGAAATTGCTGGCGTCATGGGGACGAGCGCCGGCGGGCAAGAGATTTCTCCACGCAGCGGGCAAAGCACGCCTTGGTCATAATGACAATGAGGGTTGGATGCGGCGACCGGATGTGTCCGCTCCGTCCAGCGTGGACCTCGTGTCAGAATCATGCTCGCTGTAGGCGTTGGCGGTCGAGGGAGTCTCGCGCACAATGCAAGTGACCATATGCAAGATTCGCCCAGGAGGCAACGTGACCTGGATTGTAATCCCTGCCCACCTCGACGCCCTCGAGATCGGCGCCGGCATCCTCGGCACCGGCGGGGGTGGCAACCCCTACCTCGGCAAGCTGATCGCGCGGAAGTTCGTCGAGGAGGGTGCTCAGGTCGCGATCGTCGATCCCAACGAGGTGCCGGATGACGCCGTCGTCGCCTCGGTCGGCGGGATGGGATCCCCGACGGTCAGCATCGAGCGACTGCGGCGGGCGGACGAGTCGGTGAAGGCGCTGCGCGCGCTGGAGGCGCACATCGGCAAGCGGGTGACGCACCTGGTGCCGAGCGAGATCGGGGGCAGCAACTCCACGGTTCCGATGGTCGTCGCCGCGCAGGTCGGGTTGCCGGTGATCGACGGCGACGGCATGGGGCGCGCCTTCCCCGAGTTGCAGATGGAGACCTTCACGATGTACGGCGTCACCCCGACGCCAGCCGCGCTCTGCAACCACCTTGGGCATATCGCGATCTTCAACCGGATCGACGACGCCACCACCCTTGAGCGCTACGCTCGTGCGGTGACGATCCAGATGGGTGGCTCGGCCGGGTACGCCTTCCCGGTGATGACGGGCTCCCAGCTGAAGAAGACCGTGATCGCCGGCACGCTCTCGCTCGCGATCCGCCTCGGTGAGGCGGTGATGAGCGCCCGACGCGAGAAGACCGACCCGGTCGTCGCGGTCTGCGAGGTCACCGGTGGGCAGCGCCTCTTCGCCGGGAAGGTGACCGATGTCGAGCGTCGCATGACGGGTGGTTTCGCGCGGGGCGTCGTGGTGATGGAGGGTTTCGGCAATGATGCCGGGCGCACGCTGCGGGTCGACTTCCAGAACGAGAACCTGATCGCGCGGGACGACGCCGGAGCGGTGCTGGCGGTGGTGCCGGACCTGATCTGCCTGATCGACAGCGATACCGGCGCGCCGCTCACCACCGAGGTGCTGCGCTACGGGCTCCGCGCGACGGTGATCGGCATCCCCGCGCCCGAGGAGTTGCGGACAGAAGTCGGACTTCGCTTCGTCGGACCGGCCGCGTTCGGCTACGAAGATGTTACCTATACACCACTGCGCGGATCCTATGCCAACCGAGAGCAGACTTGCAATCGCTATAGTGGCTGAGCCTGGCCAACCAGCCATCGGGCCCGAATGTACACGCACCCCCAACCCTGTCATTTCGATCGGAGCACCCGAAGGGGGCGGAGTGGAGAAATCTCTCGTGCAGATGGTGTCGGGTTCGATCAGGAAAGAGATTTCTCGACACGGACCCGGCTACGCCGGGATCCGGCTCGAAATGACACAGGAGGAGCGTCAGTTGGGCCGGCGCAAGGGTACACGCGAAGCGCGAATGGCGTCGAATGATCTGGAGAACATCCATGCAACGTGTCTTCCGGGTGGTAGACACCGCCGACCTGAGGCCGATGGACGTCAAGCCGACCGCCCGGATGGTTCGCAGCGTGCACGACCACGGCATCCTCGTGCCCGTGCTGCTCCGCGAGACCGTCGATGAGGACGGTGTGATCGCGCTGGAGATCGTCGACGGCAACCGCCGGGTAACAGCGGCAGTGGAGGTCGGGTTGGAGAGGGTTCCGGCGGTGGTGCTCCAACACGTCGGTCCGGAGGCAGTGTCAGCGATGACCGTGATCGCCAACACGCTGCGCTCGCGTAATGCCGTCAGCGAGTGGCAGGCGATCGAGCGGCTGGGCGATCTCGGGCACGACGTCGAGGGGATCATGCGCCTGACAGGGCTCACGAAAGCGAGCCTGGAGACGCGGCTGCGCCCCTCGGAGATGCACCCGGACCTCCGCCGGGCGATGCTGGAGGGCCGGCTCGGCGTCACCATCTGGGAGCGCGCCGGCCGGTTGCCGCCGGAGGCCCAGCAGCGCCTCGCCGATCTGCTTGAGGAACGGGGCGGGTTGCGGATGGCCGACGTCGACGCCGAGCGTAGGCGCGTCGAGGCGGAGGAGACGGTCCGGGACGACGTCGAGCTGCCGCCGGCGACGGAGCAGCCCGGCACGCGGGAACAGCTGGCGGATCGGCTCGCCGAGTTGGCCGCATTCGCAGGGGCGATCGGCATGAGTGAGTACGAGTGGAGCCGCCTGGCCACTGGCGCGTGGAATCGACGTACGGAAGCCGGTGAGCGCCCAGTGGAGGGCGAGGGGCTGACCCCAGAGTAGGCTGTGGTTTGGACAGGGAACGCGTCATGCGTCTGTCACGGGTGACGCCGCGCTGTGAGATGCGTTGCTGAACGGCCGCGCCGACGTGTCGTGGGCGCGTAGTCAATGAACGGACAACCCACGATGCGACTGATCCATGCCTGGCCCACGCTGAGTACCGGGAGCCATTGCGCCGGCCATTGCGGCCTTCAGCATGCCCGCCCATGCCCAGAATGACGATGCCGACGTTGGCCTGACGTTCGAAGAGCGCTTGAGCGAACCGCACGTGCTGCTGGTCTACGCCGCCGAGGAGCGGTAATCGCAGCGGGCGAGATCGACGGACCCGTCGAGGAAGGCACGCTGCTCGTCGATCTCCATGAGGTCGACGCCTCGGGGCACGAGGGGTGTGTCCATTGCGGTCCTTGTGAGATCGAGGATGAGGGGGGCGACGACGAGCCGGAGTTCTGCTGGCGTGCGGTACTGCCTCAGCCGTCCGCGGCCGGCGTTGCATCTCCGCCTGTGAGTCCGACCGTCTCCAGCATCCATTCGTGGGTCGCAGCAGTGACCTCGCAGGAGCGTTCACGAACGGTTTCCTCCGCCTCGCCGACCTCGGGCTCCGCCTGACCGATCAGCATCACCGGACCATCGACCGCAACGCAGATCCACTTGCCCCGGTCGGCGATCGTCCACGCCTCGAGGGTGCCCGCCGTGGTCGCCGAGGAGTCCCTGCGGAACTCGCCGAGTCCCGCCACGGCGTTCTCGGCTGACGGGAAGACCAGTACCGAGGCCATCGGCAGCTGCGTCGAGCCGGTCATCACCCACGCCCCCAGCGTGGTGTTCAGCCGCTCGCCGTAGTGCTCTTCCCACGTCTGCAGCACGATCTCCTCGTCGGTGTTGCCGGGCAGGGTCTCGGGCGCGTCGGCCCCTTCCAGCGCTTGGAGGATATCCAGGGGTGCGACGTCGGCGAGTGACGGGCCGGCGGCCGGGGTGACCGTTCCCTCCTGGGCGGCGGCGGGCACGGCCGGGAGCAGGGTGAGCGCGAGCAGGAGAACGGCGATCCGCATGGTGGCCTCCGGACAGATGGTGCGGCACAGGTGTCGTTGCGACACAGTTTACCGGAGCAGTCAGCGGCGCTCTGTCTGGGCGGCGTCGTACCATACGTCGAGTATTGAGGAATTGCCGAATTTCGAAGAGGACAGCTGCATTCACCATGGCCACATCAGGACCCAACCCACCCTGTGAAGTCGGACGCCGGCACCCGCGGGACCGCCATCGCATGCGACCCGTCGAGGGGCAGGGTCAGCTCTGGTACTGCGGCAAGCACGGCATGTACGGCTGGCTGATCGAGAAGGATGAGGCCGAGAATGCCGAGCGCGGCTCCGAGCGTGAACTACCGAACGGGGTCACCGGCGTCGTCATGGGCACCGGTGACGAGCGGCAGGGCGGTGTCGTGCTCTACCTGCGCGAAGCCTGATGCCCGGCGAGCGATTACGGTTCGCGGTCGATCGATCCCACTATGAGGTCGCGGTGGCGCAGGGGCTGGGCGAGCGCCCGGACGCGGCGATTGAAGGGGTTGTCCGGCTGGCGAAAGCGGCCGACGCGGCCGGAGTTGATTCCTTCTGGTTGAGCGAGGATCCGGATGGCTGGGATGCGATTGCAATGCTCGGCGCCATCGCTCGCGAGACCGTACGCATTCGCCTCGGCCCCGGCGTGCTCAACCCGTACTTCCGCCACCCATCCCTGATTGCCGCGTCGATGTCCACCCTCGATGCCCTTGCCGGCGGCCGCGCGTTTCTCGGCTTCGGGCGTGGGCAGACCGAGTGGTACGAGCGGGCGCTCGGCATGGAGGTCGGCTGGCCGGTGACCGCGCTGGAGGAGTCGTTTCAGCTGCTGCGGCAATGGCTCACACCACCGTGGACTGCCGAAGCCGCCGCAGATGCGAGCGCGTTCCGCGTCACGCGTTGGGAGCGGGTCACCGGCCCGGTGCAGGAGCACCTGCCGATGTACCTCGCCGCCGTCGGTCCGAAGGCGATGTCGCTGGCCGCCCGGTATGCGGACGGGGTGATCTTCAACGACCTCTCGTCGATGACCTTCATGGAAGCGGCGATCCGCGACGTGCGCCGCGACGCTGCCGAGCAAGGCCGCGATGCGGAGGCACTGCGATTTTTTGCGCGTGCGGCGGTGACGATCACCGATGACCCGGAAGCGGTCTGGCAGCGGCGCAAGGCGACAGTGGCGCTGATTCACGCATTGCCGGGCATGGAGCGGCTGCTGGAGTCGCCGGGATTCGACACCGCTGCCATCATCGCGGAGGTTCGCACGGCGATGCGGACGATGGAGGTGCTCGAGCGCGGCGGCAACTTCCCGGAGCTGAAGCAGGCGGGGGACATGGCCGCGGCGCGGCGGGCGATCCCGGACGACCTGATGCGCGAGCTCGTGGTTGCCGGGCCGATGGGGGAGGTTTGGGAGCGGCTGCGGCAGTTCCGGGAGATTGGCATCACCGATGTCTTCCTCGCCCCGCCGACCGGCGATCCCGATGAGCTCACCGACATCGTCGCCGCTCTTGTGGATGCCTAGCGGTTCGACGATCAGTCTGTACCGTCAGGACGCTTGCCCGGCGCTTCCTGTTCCGACCAGAGCCACGTCCGTTGCCCGGGTGCCGCCGAGCGGACCTGCCGCGGTCTCGCCTCAAGTCCGGGTTCGACGTGTTGTGCCGACGACAACTGGGGGACTGGGGCGCCCTCCTGCTTCCTGCGGCAGGTGATCGTCCGGCCCGCGCGTCGGTCCCGACCCCCGCGAAACCATTTCCGACCTCAGTGCGTCTGGAGGCATAGAGACGCGCGGGCAATCCACCCTTCTCCCTCATCCCAACCGGTCGCGCGATCTCGAGTCGGCTCGGCGCCTCCCGGATTTCCGTGTTGCGGTGGTCGGGAGGCCCGGTCCGCAATTCAGTTGACGAGCGCCGGCCGCGTGCTACCGTTGGGAGACACATCGTCTCCTGCCCAGTCCCATCTCCGGGGCTCCCGAACCGGCGGCACTCGCCACCAGGCGCTCACGTACGTGACCAACTCGATGCCCAGCCGGTCTTGGCGGCCCCGGGGACGCGGAGGAATACCATGGATCTGCTCGCAGCTCGCTCTCGCTCGGCTCGAACGTCGGCTCGCCGCGATCGCATCACCGGCGCCGGCTGGTGGCTGCACGTCATCGGCGCGATCGCCCTGATGACCGGGCTGTTCCTGCCTCTGACCGCGATAGCCGCGCCGAATGGTGATCCATCGGCGCTGACGCGGCTGCAGACCGGCAGCGACGTTGTGCCTCCCGCCCTCACCCAGGTTGTGGCGGTCGGCGACTTCCAGTCGCAGCTCGGGTGTGCAGACTTCGATCTCTCCTGCCAGCCCACCCAACTCACCGAGCATCAGGGGATTTGGACCGGCGTCGTAGCCGTGCCACCAGGGCAGTACAGCTGGCAGATCCAGGTGATCGCGGCGGACGGCACGGTCTACACCTATGGGCAGGGCGGGCTCGGGGGCAGTCCGCAACAGGTTACCGTCGGCGAGAGCGATGCCGGCCTCTACTTCCGCCTGAACACACATACCAATGAGGTCGAGGCTGCATCGGTCAGCGAGCTCTACTCCGTCAACGTCAATGGCACGGCGGTGGCGCTGGAGCCCGCCGGCGGGCAACTCACCGCGTTGGTCACCGTCCAGCAGAGTGACCCGGCAACGGTGCAGGTCTTCACCGGTGGTGAGCCGCTCGGTGCACCACAGCAGGCCAACCTGAACCAAGGCCCGAACCGGCTGACCTTCTCTCCGGATGGCCAACTGGTCAACGTTCAGCCGCTCGCCGGCGCGTCGCTCACGATCGAGCGTCTCGACCCGAATGGCAATCCGCTGCCGGGTGGCTGCTATCAGCTGCGCAGCGGCAACACGCTCCTCAACCAAGCCTGTGACGCCGACGATGGCGCCGACGGCTACACCACGATGACCTTCCCGGAAGGCGTTCCGAGTGGCACCGTCTCCGTGGTCGAGGTCACCCCTCCGGCCGGCGCCGAGCCGGTCGCCGACCAGCAGATTCAGCTTCAGCCGGGTGATCTCTTCACCACTCTCCAGCCCGAGGTCACCCAGGAAACGACGGCAGAGGAACTGGCCACAGAGGAGCCGGCTGCCGAGGACGGACAAATCATCGAGGGGGAAGGCGAGGAGACCGCCGTTCCCACCGAGCCTGAGCAGGCCGCTCCCGGTGACCTCCTGGTCTACCTGTCCGATCAGAGCGGCGCGCCGGTCCCAGGCGCCTGTTTCCAGCTGCTTCAGAACGAAAACGTTGTCGCCGAGCGGTGCGACCGTCAGCCTGACGACCCCGCCGAGTTCGCCAATAACGGCACGACGGGCTTCTTCGGTGTGCCGGCCGGTACGTATACCCTGCGGCTAAGCGATGCGCCAAATGGTGCGACCGCAGACGACCGGCGGGTCGAGGTCATCGCCGGGCAGACGGTCGAGGTGAACGTCACTGCGCAACTCGCGGCGACCGAGACGCCTGAACCGACTGCTACGACACAGCCTACCGAGACACCGGAGCCGACCGCGACGGAGGCTCCGCAGCCGGCCAACTTCACGGTCACACTGCTTGACCAGGACGGCGATCCCGTTGGCGGCGCCTGCTGGCAGCTGGTCCACGACGGCGAAGTGGTGGCCGAGAGCTGCGATACCGAAGCGGCGGAGTCGCCTGAGTTCGCCGACAACGGCAACACGGGATTCTTCGATATCCAGCCAGGAACGTACACGCTCACGATGAGCGCCGCGCCGGAGGGAGTCACACCGGTCGAGGATCGGCAGGTGGAGATCGCGCCGGGCAGCGACGATGCCGAGACCATCCGCGTCCAAGTCGCCGAGCCGACCGAGGTCGTCGAAACGCCGGAGCCGACCACGGCTGTCGAGCTTTCCGAGCCGACCCAGACTGCGACCGTGGAGGCGACCGAAACGCCGACCCCAGAGGTCGGCCCGGGCAACCTGACGGTGACCCTGGTCGACGGCACGCAGCAGCCAATTGGCGGCGCCTGCTGGCAGTTGCTCGACGACGGCACGGTCGTCGCCGAGAGCTGTGACACCTCCGACTGGGAGTCTGCCGAGTTCGCGAACAACGGCAACACCGGGTTCTTCGACGTCCCGGCTGGCACCTACACGCTCCAGATGAGCTCGGCGCCGGAGGGCGTCAGTGTCGATCCGCGGGAGGTCACGGTCGAAGCCGGCGGTGACGAGACGGTTGTCGTGACCGCGAATGTTTCCGCGCTGCCGGTCACGGCTACGCAGACGGCGACCATCGAGCCAACCGCCACCGTCGAGCCCACCTCGACCGCGACGGCCACTGAGGAAACCACGACCGAAGCTGGCCCGCCAGCCAACCTGATCGTCGAACTCCGTACCGCGGACGGCGAGCCGATCGGTGGTGCCTGCTTCCAGATCGCCATGGAGGGGCAGGCTCCGATCGTGAGCTGCGACGCTGATGATCCCTTCCCCGGCAACGGTCGGACGGGCTTCTTCGGTGTGCCGAGTGGCACCTACACGCTCTCACAGACGACGGTGCCGCAGGGAACCAACCCGATCGATCCACGTGAGATCACGATCGAGCCGGGCGACAACCCGGAGCTGGTCGTCAATCCGGGCGAGGGCGACGAGACGCCGACCGAGGAAGCGACCGGCGAGACCCAGCGCACCGCTGGCCAGCAGCCAGCCGGTACGGTAACGATCGATGTGACCGCGCTGGGTGGCGAGGAGATCTGCGTCCAGCTCGACACCGGCGGCGGCAATGGCATTGCCAACCCGCCGACCGCCTGCGACAACGCCGAGGGTGACGAGAACCCCGAGCCGGGCCTGATCGGGTTCCGCAACATCGAGCCGGGGCAGTACGAGCTCAGCGTGATCTCGGGGGTGGAAGCTGTGCAGCCCCAGTCGATCACGGTGGCGGCTGACGGCCAGACTACGGTGACCGTCGGGGAGGTGCCGCCGACACCGACCGCGACGTCGACGGCAACACCGACTGCGACGGCAACTGCCACGTCCACGCCTACGCAGACACCGACTTCAACTCCCACAGCGGAGCCAACGTCGACCGCCACGCCGGAGCCAACTCCGACCGCGACGTTGACTCCGACGGCGACTGCTACGTTGACGCCAACGCCAGAACCGACGTCGACGCCGACTGCGACGGTGACGCCGACGCCTGAACCCACTCCGACGCTGACCCCAACTGCGACCCCGACGCCGGAGCCGCAGACCGGCAGCGCACAGTTGGCGCTGGTGAGTGAGGACGGACTGGCGGTGGCCGGCGCCTGCATCGGGCTCGTCAACCAGGATACGGGCGAGGAGCTCGGGCCGTTTTGCGACAACGGCGAGCGGGACAACGACCCCACCGAGGGCGTGATCCTGCTGCGGGGCATCCCGGCCGGGGTGTACGAGATCGTCTTCACGGACGTGAACGCGCCCGCCGGTGCGTCGGTGCTGCAAGTTGAGGAGGATCGCGAGCCGATCATCATCGAGATTCTGCCGGGCGAAACGATTGAGGCCGAGATCGTCGTTCCCGGGCTGTACATCCTCGGCTCGCTCGAGATCCGGACGATCGATGCCGAAACCGGCGAGCCGGTGCCGGGCGCCTGCTATACCATCGGCACCGATGATCCGATTGAAGTCTGTGATGGCGGCGACGGTGACGAATCGCCCGATGTCGGCACCGTGCTGATCACCAATCTCTTGCCGGGCGAGTATGTCGTGACCATGAGCTCTCCCCCGGAGGGTTACACCGGCGCCGAGTCGAAGACCGTCACCGTGACCGGCGGCCAGATACCGACGGTCCGTTTCGAGGTTCAGGCCGAGGTCACGACGGGCGCGTTGACGGTCGCAAAGGTGAACCCGGCGGGCGAAGCGCTCTCAGGTGCGTGTTTCCGACTGCAGACCGACGACGAGACTGTGGCGCAAGCGTGTGACGGTGCGGATGGCGCCGACGACGGCACCATCAGGTTCGTGGACATCCCCGTAGGTAGCTATGAGCTGGTCGAGACGCGCGCGCCGCAGGGGTTCCAAGCCGGCTCGGCACGCAGTGTCGAGATCACGCCCGGCGGTGATGCCGAGGTCGAGGTGGTCAACACCCCGACGCCAGGCCGCCTGAACGTGATCAAGGTCGCTGCCAAAGATCCATCAACTCGGCTGGAGGGCGCCTGCTTCGAGTTGCGCGGCGAGGCGATCTACGGCCCATTCTGCGACGACGATGACCTCAACGAGGACGGGCGCATCGTCTTCGGCGGTGTCATGCCAGGCACCTACACACTGGTCGAGACCCAGGCGCCGACCGGATACGATCCCGCGTCGAACCGCGAGGTCACGATCCGTGCCGGGGTGACCTTGCAGGTGACGGTGCAGAACCAGGAGACCCCCCCGCTGCCCGAGGCCGGCACGCTGGTGGTCAACAAGCTCGGTCCGAACAACGAGGCACTGGCCGGTGGTTGCTTCCGTCTCTACGACGGTGACACCCCGGTGATGGGCGCAGTCTGCGACATCACCGATGGTACCAACGACGCTCGAATCGTCTTCGAGAATGTGCCCGCAGGCACATGGACGCTGCGCGAGACGCTGGCGCCCTCGCCGGCGTACCAGCTGGCAGCGGACCAGGAGGTGACGATCGAGGATGATGAGACGACCGAGGTTGATGTCGTCAACCGGCTCAAGAACGGTCGCATCCTGGTCCGGAAGGTGATGCCGAACGGCCGCCCGATTGAGGGGGCATGCTTCGAGCTGCGGCCGGATCAGGGCGACCCGCTCTGCGCCAATGCCGATGGCGAACTGCTCTTCGAGGACCTGCCAGTGGGTACTTACACGCTGGTCGAGACCACGGTGCCGTACGGGTTCCGCGAGTCCGGACCGGTCGAGAACATCGAGGTCCATCCGGCGCAGACGACGATCGTCACAGTGGAAAACGAGCTGCAGCCGCCGCCCAACACGGGCTCGGTGCAGGTGCACAAGTTCGTCTGCCTAGTCGATTCTGCCGACGAGGAGCGCACTAACTTCCTCGGTGGCGGGGCGGGCAATGCCGAGCTGGCAAAGACCAAGGGGTGCGAGCGCGGTGACGCCGAGTTCACGCTGGTCGGGGAGGACGGGAGCGACGGCCCGGGGACGTTCCGCACTGGCGATGACGGCCGGTACCAGGTGACGCTGCCGGCGAAGATCTACCGGTTGGACGAGACGAACCCCGACCTGCCGGGCAACTCGGCAGCGCTCCTCCGGGTCGAGCCCGGCCGGATGACGACAGTGATCGTGATCAACTACGTCGCCCCGCCGGAGCCGGAGCCGGTCGACATCCACGTCACGAAGTACACCTGCCAGGCGGGCTTCAGCGGCACGACCTTCGCGGACTTCGCCGCGAGCTGTATGCAGAGCTCGCAGCTGACCAACAACATCACCGTGCGGGCCGAGGGTCCGGTGGACCTCAAGACGGTGACCGGTGAAGGGGGTCAGGTGGGACGGGCGGTCTTCGCCGATCAGCCATCGGGCACCTGGACGGTCTACGAGGAGCGACCGTACAACATCCCGACGAGTTACCAGTTCTGTGGATGGGATCCGAACTCGCCAACCGCCTTCAAGACGATCAACGGTGCGATCACGGCGGATCTGGGCGAGGGGGAGAACCTCTACTGTGTCCTCTTCAACATCCCCGAACCGGTGACGGATTCAACCGGCGTGATTCTGGTCCGCAAGTATGTCTGTGATGTCGAGGATCCACCGAAGGGCTACGACTTCGAGAGCGAGTGCCGCCTGAGCGATCAGCTGTCGACGTTCGAGCTGAAGCGGTTCAACGAGGAGATGCAGGACTACGGCGACGGCGTCCAGCAGACGGCGAACCCGGATGGCATCCTGCGGTTTGTGGATCTGCGACCCGGCACGTTCCAGCTGCGCGAGGTCAGCGGGAACTGGTGTTACGCGAACTCCAACAGCGTCAACGCCAAGGGTGACGTCGTGGTGAAGGCGGGCCAGGTCTCGCTGGTCTCGATCTACAACTGCGTCGGTCCGTCACAGCCGCCCAACACGGGCAGCGGCGACGCAGCCGATCTGCTCGATTCGACCCCGGAGCCGGGACCGCCAGCTCCGGGCGAGCCCCGCGTGACGCCGGGTGTCGCCTGGCCGCTGGCGGCGATGGCCGCGGTGGTCTTCGCGCTGCGCCCGCGTCGGGTGCTCGCCCCCGGCCATGACTGGAGGGTCGACGACGCGCTGGACCGCGACGTGGCCTGATGCAGTCGGATCGAAAAGCAGGGTCGTCATGGCGTGGCGATCCGTACGGGCAGACTCCATGTCCGCCCCAAACGGGACGGGCATCTGGCCCGTCCCGTTTTCCTTCGTCTGCACGGAATCCGGGTGGTTGCTGGTGAACCGCCTGGGCGGCTGCCGTCGGCACCTGTCGTCGGGCCCGCCGGGCGGCAGCGCGACGCGTGCGATGCCGCTGCAAGGCCGGCGCTACAGGCTCAAGGGACGGATGGCATCCGGAGCGATTGTGCGGATTTGATAACAGAAGACACTAATGACCGGCCCGCGCTGAGATGCGCGGGTCTACATGTTGCCGACCATTTCGATGAACTAGGAAGTGGTTCTACTCGGCTTCGTGGATGACGTCCTCGCCCATGAGAACGGTGGCGAGGATGGGAAGCGCGATGTTGCGGCCGGAGAGGATCGCGACGACGTCGCCGTCGAGCAGGTCCGGGTCGATCAGGTCCGCCAGCAGCGCGGCGACCGGCGCTGCCCCCGCCCCCTCGGCAACCAGGCCGTGGTTCGTCACCAGCCAGCGAATCCCGGCGGCGATGTCGTCCTCGGTGACCTGCACGATCTCCGCGACATGTCGCTTGACCAGTTCGACCGTGATCGACCCTTCCTCGATGTTCCCGGCAAGCCCATCAGCCAGGGTCGGCTCGACCTCAACCACCTCGACCTGGCCCGCCGCGACCGCCGTCGAGAGTCCCTGCGAGGCCTCCGCCTCGACACCGACGACGCGAATCGGACGCTCGTCGGTGGTCAGCTGGCTGGCGCCAAGGCCGAGCCCGCTCAACAGTCCACCGCCACCGGCGCCGGCGACGACCGTCAGGGGCCTGTCCCCAGGATGCTGGGCAATGATCTCGTCCAGCATCGTCGCCTGGCCGGCAATGACGTGGGGATCGTTGTAGGGCGAGAGGAAGGTGACGTCCTTCGCCGGGGCGTCGGCACGGGAGATCGCCCACGCCTCCGCCGCATCGAAATCGTCGCCATGGGTGATCATCTGCACCGGCAGCGTGCGCAACGCCTCGATCTTGGCGGGTGAGGCCGTCTCGGGGACCACCACCATGGCGTTGCGATCGAGTGCTTTGGCGGCGAAGGCGACGCCGAGGGCGTGGTTCCCGGCCGAGGCGGTGATGATCGGCCTGTCGGCAGGTGCGGCGGAGAGCGCGGCCAGCGCCCCACGGACCTTGAACGACCCGGTCGGCTGGAACGACTCGACCTTGAGCCATCCGGTACGCCGGACGCGCGAGGGGACGAGTGGCGTGCGGGTGAGGTAGCGGCTTACCACCTCACGGGCGTGAGCGAAATCATCGTCGGTGGGGAAGGGGACGGTGCGGGTAAACATGGGAATCCTTGCCGAAACGTGACATGGCGCGAGAGACGTGAAGGGCCGGCCTCTGCAGGATGGTCGGCCCGTATGAGATGCCGGTTATCGCGTGGTTGGTTTTGCAGTGCGGCCGACGAGGATTGCCCCCGCCAGCACAGCCACGCCGACCACGATCCAGATGGACGACATGGCGGCGATCCCGCCGATGAGGAAGGTCACGCCGATTGTGCCGATCAGCATCGCGAGCAGGAGTTCATTGCTCATGCGGGCGTCTCGTCGCCACTGGCGTCGGCTGCGCGCGAACACTGCGGCAACAAGCCCGACGACGATGGTGAGGATCACCGCCGTGGCGACGTCGGTGATCTCCTGCCGAGCGAGGTAGGCGACGCCCGACGCGCCGAGTGCCACCGGGAAGATGGCGAATCCGATGAAAATGGCGACCGCCTCCATGCGCAGCCCGGTCTGGGCTGGCTGGTGGTTGGGAACCGAGCGCGGCTGGCGGGGTCTTGACTTCGGGAGTGTGTGGTGACGCGGGGGACGGCTGCCCATGAATGGTGCTCCGGGAGCGGTACGCGGCCTATTCCTGCTCTGACAAGGATAGCCGAGCGGGGCGGGGTCAACGGTTGCGGACCGCGAAGGTCATGCCGCTGCCGAGCGGCAGCACGGCGGTGGTGAGACGCTCGTCGGCGACCATCCGGCGCGAGAGCTGGTCGAGCAGCTCCGCGTCTTCCTGCGGTTCCTCAAGGACCGACCAGAGCATATTGTCGAGCAGCATCATGCCACCCGGACGCAGGAGGCTGGTGACGCGGTCGACGTAGTGGGGGTAGTTCGGCTTGTCGGCATCGATGAAGGCAAAGTCGAAGCTCCCCTGATGTCCGTCGTGAAGCAGCGCGTCGAGCGAGTCGAGCGCCGGGGCGATGCGGAGGTCAATCCGGTCGGCGACGCGCGCTTCCTTCCAGTAGCGGCGGGCGCGCCGGGTGATCTCGTCGTTGACGTCAAGGGCGGTGATACGGGCGTGGGGCGCGTTGAGAGCGACGGTGAGTGCGGAGAACCCGGTGAAGACGCCGATGTCGAGCGTGCGTTCGGGGTTGAGCGTCCGGGCCATTACCGCCAGCAGTGCGCCGTCCTCGGGGCCGAGCAACATGCCCGCGTTGGGGAGTTCGGCGGTCTCCTCGCGCAGCCGCTGGATGATCTCAGGCTCGTCGACGTAGCGCTCGCGAACGCGCTCCAGCACGGTGTCGTAGGGAATGTCTGCCATGGAGATGGTCCTTTCATTCAGTGGTCGAGACAGCTGGTGGTTCGGCGGGCAGGAGATCGTCTCGTGCTGTTAGGAGCGGTCGCGACGGGGGAATCTGCTCTCGTGCGTCGTGGTGGTGCGGCTGCGGTGGGCGAGCCACCAGATCACGACGCCGGGCAGGGCCACCGCAGCGATGAGCGCGAAGAGCAGATGAATTCGACCGGGTCCACTGCCTGTGCCTCTCCTGGTGACTGCCCGCTGCCCCGTATCGGTATCTCCATGCTAGCGCACGATCGGAGAGGGGGCATGCGGCGTGGGTACCCGACCCAATTGTGGGAGCGCTCCCGCTATTGATATGTTTGTGCTATCATCACAGCCAAGTACCACATGATGCATAGCGCCTGGCCGTGATTCGGCAGGAGTCGATGTCCGGGCACATCATCATCGAGGCGTACGGCGTAACTACAGGAGGTTCAGTGAACATGTCTGGTCGTTACACATCCTCTCGCCGCGATGTCGTCAAACAGGGTGCTGCGCTGGGATCGATGGCTGCCATCGGCGCCGCGTCATTCGAGCGCTTCGCCCCCGGTGCATCCGCCGCGCAGCTCGCCCGCAACGAGACGCTCTACGTCGCCGGCCACCAGTGGGGTCCGGCGACCACGTTCAATCCCATCGCGCCGGATCCAGCCTGGCCGGCGGATTCGCCGTTCGTTTACCTCTACGAGACGCTCTACACCTTCAACCTGCTCACCGGCGAGATCGAGCCGCTGCTGGCGGCCGACCTGCCGGAGGTGACAGACGAGGGGATGAGCATCACCCTCCACGAGGAGACGGCCTTCCAGGATGGTGAGCCGCTCACCGCCGAGGATGTCGTCTACACGCTGACGCTCCCGCAGCGGCAGGACGGTATCCCCTACGCCATTTTCAATGATTACGTCTCCGAGGTCGAAGCGGTCGACGAGCGCACGGTACGGCTCACCTACAACCCCGATCGTGTTCACCCCGGCATGGTGCGGCAACTGCTGACCGATATCCGGATCCTGCCGCAGCACATCTGGGAGGAGCGCGAGACCGAGGGGGTCACCAGCGTGGTAGAGATGGAGCCGGTCGGCTCCGGTCCCTACCAGGTCACAGTCGGGTCGGCGCAACAGGTGGTCCTGGCCCGGTGGGAGGACTACTGGGGCGCGGACGTGGTTGGCATGCCGAAGCCGAAGAACATCGTCCACCCGATCTTCGAGTCCAACGATGCCGGCAACCTCGCGCTGCAGCGCGGCGAGATCGACTTCTCGCAGCAATTCGCGCCGCAGATCTGGCAGATGTGGCAGGAGCGTGACCTGCCGGTCGGCACCTGGTACCCCGACCCGCCGTACCACGTGCCGGGATCCATCCCGATGGTGCACATCAACCTCAACCGGCCCGGGCTCGATAATCCTGCCGTGCGGCGGGCGCTGGCCCATGCGATCAACTACCCGCAGATCGCCGAAGTCGCGATGTCGCGGTACTCCATCACGGTCAACCCGAGCCTCCTTATCCCTCAGGGCGCCGAGGAGCAGTTCTTCCGGGCCGACGCAATTGCCGAGTCCGGCGGTTGGGAGTACAACCCGGACGAGGCCAGGCGGATTCTCGAGGAGGAGCTCGGCGCGACGCTGGAAGACGATGTCTATGTGCTCGAGGACGGCACACGGCTCGGTCCCTGGAGGGTTGTCTGCCCCTTCGGCTGGACCGACTGGATGACGGCGCTGGAGCTGGTCGCGCAGGGCGCGCAGGAGGTCGGCTTCGATATCACGACCGAGTTCCCCGAGGCGCCGGTGGTGACCACCGCGGTGCAGAACGGCGACTTCGATCTCATTCTCTGGTCGGTCGCTGGCGTCTCCGCCGCCGGGCCGTGGTTGCGGTACCGCGACGTCATGGACAATCGTGGCGTGCCGGAGATCGGGCAGACGGCCTTCTGGAACTACAACCGGTTCAAGAGCGAGGAGGCCGAGCAGCTGCTCGACCAGGCGGCGACTGCTGAGGGCGACGAACTTGTCGATCTCTACCAGCAGCTCGACGCGATCTTCCGCGAGAACATCCCGACCATCCCGCTGATGTACCGGCCGTTGGAGTTCTACGAGTTCAACGAGTCGGTCTGGCAGAACTTCCCGACCGAGGACAACCCATACGCCCCGCCGATGCACCAGAGCGCGGGTATCCAGGTCCTCTACGGCATCGAGTCCGCCGGGGAGTAACAGGAGGAATCGTGTACGGAAAGGGGTGGGGCGGCGTTGCCCGGCCCCTTTCCTCACTCCGGCACACCATAGCTGAACGACAGTCTCCTGTCGCGACGTCATCCGCCTCATATACGGGCCATTGTGACAAACTCCAGGATTTTGGGGGCACGAGATGTCGCAGTTTCAATTCTATGTCGCGAAGAAAGCTGGATGGTTCCTGGTCGCGTTCGTCATCGCGCTTGCGCTCAACTTCTACCTGCCCCGCATGATTCCTGGGAATCCCGTCGATGCCATCGTCTCCCAGATGGCGGCGGGGGGAGCGGATGCGGCGTCGATGGAGGCAATCTACGAGACGTACATCCAGGAGTTCGGGCTGGATAAACCGCTGCTGCTGCAGTTCTTCGCCTACGTCGGCAACGTCTTCCAGGGTGACCTGGGCACCTCGTTCGCGCTCTATCCAGCGGACGTGCGTGGACTGATCGCCGATGCCCTGCCGTGGACGATCGCCCTTCAACTCCCGGCGATCCTGGTCGGCTGGATTCTGGGCAACGCGCTCGGTGCGATCGCCGCCTACAAGGGCGGCTGGTTCGATCGAGGTGGGTTCATTGCCTCGCTCTTCCTCTCCAGCATGCCCTACTACGCCTTCGCCATCCTCCTGCTCTACCTGGTCGCCGTCCGCTGGGACCTGCTGCCGGCCGCCGGCGGCTACTCCTTCGGCACCGAGCCCAGCTTCAGCTGGTCGTTCATCACCGACGCTGCGGACCACTACTGGCTGCCGTTCCTGTCGCTCGTGCTCATCTTCGTCGGCGGGCAGGCAATCGGCATGCGATCGATGGCGATCTACGAGCTCAGCTCCGATTACGTGGAGTTCAGCCGCGGAGTCGGGATCTCCGACAGTCGCATCGTGCGGTATATCTTCCGCAACGCGATGCTGCCGCAGGTGACCGGCCTGGCGCTCTCGATCGGCTCGCTGGTGGGTGGCGCGCTGATCACCGAGGTGGTCTTCTCCTATCCCGGCATCGGCAGCCTGCTCTTTGGTGCCATCCGGCAGAACGACTACCCCGTGATCCAAGGCATCACGCTGCTGATCATGGCGACGGTGCTGGCAGCGAACTTCCTGGTTGATATCGCCTACGGTTTCATCGACCCGCGCATCCGCGCCGCGCAGACCGGAACCTAGGAGCATACCATGAGTACCGTCTTTCCCTCAGCGGCACCAGACGCCGCACTCGACCCGGATGCGAAGAGCTCCATTCTCGGGCGGCTGCACCGGCTGGCCACCCAGTTCTCACCCCGTTTCTGGTTCGCGCTCGCACTCACCCTGGCCGTGCTGTTCTTCGGCTTCGTGGGTCCGTACCTGACTGGTGTTGAGGACCCGGACCAGATCGTGGGTGGGCTCTACATGGATCCGTCGGCCGACGCCTGGCTGGGAACCGATAACTTCGGTCAGGATGTCTTCACCCAGCTCATCTACGGCACCCGAACGTCACTCATCATCGGCATTATTGCGGGCCTGGTTGCGACGTTCATCGGTGTCGTGATCGGCATCTCCGCCGGGTTCTATGGTGGCATCGTTGAAGAGGCACTGATGGGCGTTACCAATGTGGTGATCACCATCCCCTCGATCGTGGTGCTGATCCTGCTCTCGATCGCCATCGATTCGCGCTCGATCTTCGCCATCGCCATCATCATCGGGATCACGAGCTGGCCGTGGACTGCCCGTGCCGTGCGCGCGCAGGCGAGCTCGGTGCGCACGCGCGAGCACGTCGACCTGGCGCGGCTCACCGGTGCCAACACCTTCTCGCTGATGGTGTTCGAGGTGCTGCCGTACATGCTCTCCTACATCGTGATGGCGTTCGTGCTCCAACTGACCAGCAGCATCCTGCAGGAGGCGGCGCTGAGCATGCTCGGTCTCGGCCCGTCGGATTCGATCTCGCTCGGGGTCATGCTCTTCTGGGCGCTGCTGTGGGAGTCGATCCGGACAGGTGCGTGGTGGGCGTTCGTGCCGCCGGCGATCTTCCTGACGCTGATCGCGTTCGCGCTGCTGCTGCTGCAGTCCAGTCTCGATGAAGTCTTCAATCCGCGCCTACGCGAGAGCTAGGGAGAGGGTCCATGCAAGTCCGGGATGTCCGCGCCTACTACGAAACACGCCATGGGCCACCAATCCGGGCCGTCGACGGGGTCACGCTCGATCTCGAACACGGCGAGATCCTCGGCATTGTCGGTGAGTCGGGGTGTGGCAAGTCGACCCTCGCCGCGGTGCTCTCGGCGAGCGGGCCGCCGAATCTCCAGATCGCGAGCGGGCACCTGACCCTTGACGACCGGGAGACGGTCGATCTGGCACGGTCCGGCGGGACGCCGCGCGAGTGGCGCGGCAACGTGGTCTCGCTACTGCCCCAGCGCGCGCTCAACTCGCTCAACCCCACCGCGCGCATTGGAGACTACGCCTATGACGTAGTCCGTGCCCACAACGAGAAGATGCGCAAGCGTGAGGCACTGGAGCTGGCTGGGGGACGGATGGAGCAGCTCGGGCTGCCATCGCGCGTTCTGGACCACTACCCGCACCAACTCAGCGGCGGCATGCGGCAGCGCGTGGTGACGGTGATCGCGACCCTCCTCAACCCGACCGTGCTGATCGCCGACGAACCAACCTCAGCGCTCGACGTCTCCTCCCAGAAGGCGCTGATCCTGATGCTGGACAAGATGATGGAGGAGGGGATGATCTCCCGCATCATCTTCATCACGCACGACCTGGCGCTGCTGAGCAACATCGCCAATCGTGTGGCGGTGATGTATGCCGGGGAGATTGTGGAGGTGGGCACCACGCGCGAGGTCGTGCGTCGGCCGGAGCATCCCTATTCCAAGGCACTGATCGGCTCCACGCTGGAGCCCGACCCCGAGCAGCGCGGGCAGGTCATCTACGGCCTGGAGGGCAGTTCGCCGGACATGCGGAACCCGCCTCCGGGTTGCCGCTTCCACCCGCGCTGCCCGTACGTGATGGACGTCTGCACCCATGAGGTGCCCCCGAGGATGGATCCGGAGCACAACTACGCGACCTGTTGGTGGGTGAAGAAGGAGGCGGAGCAAGGCCATGAGACCGGCGGAGTCAACCGTGTCACAGACGAACGGATCGCAGCCGCTCCTTGAGGTCCGCCACCTGACCAAGGTGTTCGGCTCCCGCGAAACGGAGGTGCGCGCCGTGGACGACGTGTCGTTCACGGTCAGGCAGGGCGAGATCGTCGCGATCGTCGGTGAGAGCGGCAGCGGCAAGTCAACGCTGGCGCGCATGCTGCTGCGGCTCTCCGAGCCAACCTCCGGCGAGATCATCATGGACGGCAGGGATGTCACCGAGGTCAAGGGCTCGAAGAACCTGAAGCCGTATTGGCGCGAGGTGCAGGGAATCTTCCAGAACCCGATGGCGTCCTTCAACCAGTTCTACTCAGTGGGGCGGGTGCTGCGAAAGACGCTCGCGCTCACCGGTGAGAAGTACAGCAAGGACGAGGAGCGCGAGAAGCTCTCCGAGGCGCTGAGAATCGTTGGTCTGGACCCGAAGGACACGATCCCCAAGGGGGCCCACCAGCTCTCCGGTGGGCAGCTGCAGCGTGCGATGATCGCGCGGGCGCTGCTGGTGGATCCGAAGATCCTGATCGCTGACGAGTCAACCTCGGCGTTGGACGCCTCGTTGCGGGTGACAATCCTCAACGTGCTGAAAGACCTGCGCGATCGGCTTGGGATGACGGTGCTCTTCATCACACACGACATCGGGCAGGCGAACTACATCGCCGACCGGGTGTTCGTGATGTACCAGGGTGAGATGGTCGAGCAGGGGACGGTCGACGAGGTGCTCGGCAACCCGCAGCACGAGTACACCCAGCGGCTGCTGGCCGATGTCCCGCGATTGGGCGGCTGGGGCACCGAGGATGAATCGGCTCTCGAGCCAGCCAGCATCGGCTGATTCGGCTCCCAATTTACCTGAATCGACCCACACGCCGGCATGGAGGATATGCACCATGCCGGCGTGCCGGATACAACAGCACACCGGCACGGTTCCTGCCCGCGGCCCGATCAGGTGTCGAGAGAGCAGGAACAACGACCCGGCAGTCAAGTCGCTTGTGCGATAGCTACCGACATCGATCGGGACCGTGCGGGGCGTTGCTACAATGCGGACATCGTACCGGGCAGTTCGCTCTCTCGGTGAATGTGGCATGAGTGCAGGCGCTGGCATCCCGAAAGGCTCGCCGTCGATTGCCGGTCTGGCCCTGGCGGGGCTCGCCGGCATGGTGATACTCGTTGCGACTTGGCCGTCGTCGTGGCTGTCGCTCGGGGTTGTCCTGGTTGCGGTCGGAGCGGCCGCCCTTGTGATCGCCAGGACGAGGACGGATCTGACCTCGCTGCGTCCAGCGCTGGAGTGCTCAGGTGCGGCGTCCCCTACCGCCCTGCTCATCACAGCGGCAGCACTCGGGACCGTTGCCACGGCGGTCGCGGTCGACAACCATCTCGAGCGCGGGATCTCCAATCGTGCCATCGCAGGAATCTGGCTCCTCTCCATCGCGTTCTTCCTGCTCGCGGCATGGTTGCAGTCAATCGTAGCGACGGTGCGGCGCGTGCCGCTACGTGATGTCCGGCAGTGGCGTCCCCGGGGACTGACAGTCGCGGCGTGGCTGGGGATTGCCGCCATCGCGCTGCTGCCGCGCCTCGTGTGGCTCGATCGGTTTCCAACCGTGCTCGACGGCGACGAGGGTTCCTTCATGGTACGCGCCAGGCTTGCCCAGCATGGGGAGCTTGCGGACGTGTTCGGACCCGGCTTTCTCGGCAATCCCAACCTCTACCCCGCTGTGGAGGGCTGGCTCGCCAGCATTGTCGGAGCACCGCCAGCGGACTATCGGATCCTGAGCGCTCTCGTCGGCACGCTCGGGGTGATCGCGACTTGGCGGCTCGGCCGATACATCGTCGGGCCGGAGGCAGCGGCGGCCGGAGCGATCATCCTGGCGACGATGCCCCTCAACCTGCACTTCAGCCGCTCCGCGCTCAACAACATCGCTGATGCGACCACGTTGGCTGCCGCGCTGCTCTTCCTGATCCGCGGTGTCGTGTTCAGGAGCCGTGGTGATGCGGCGCTGGCGGGGGTGGCGCTGGGACTGGGCTTTTACGGTTACTTTGGCGGCCGCGTCTTCCCCGTCGTGGTGCTGCTCTCGCTGGCGATCATGACGCTCACGCGACGCGTGCGAGTGCGCGAGGCTGCTCGCCTCGGTGCCTGGATGACGGGCGGCTTCCTGGTGACCGCGATGCCGTTGCTCACGTTCTATCGATCCAATCCTGCCGAGTTCGGTGGCCGGATGAACCAGGTGTCGCTGTTGTCCCGCGAGGGGCTGGAGGCCGGCTCGGCTGCCGCGATCCAGCTTTTCGTCGAGAACCTCCGGGACGCGATGCTCTACCCCCTGGTGAGCAACAACTCCGGGTTCTTCCGTCGTGACCCGCCATATCTGGGATGGTCGGTTGGCATCCTGCTGGTGATCGGGCTGGCGGTGTGGCTCGCCACATGGGCGCGGCGGTCCGACCCGACCGCCATAGCGGTGCTGCTCGTGCCGTGGCTCGTGCTGACGGCGGGTGTCGCGCTGACCGTACCGATCCAGGGACAGCGGCTCGTGGCGTTGACGCCGCTCTTCGCGCTCGCGGGCGGCTCCGGGCTGGTGGCGGTCGCCTCCTGGCTGCAGGCAATGGTGCGCCCACCCGACGCGCGAATCGGTCGGCTCGCCCTTGCGGTGGCGCTCGCGGTGATCGGGGTCAGCGAGCTTCGGTGGTTCGCCTCGGAGGACCGGCAGATCGCCAACTACAGCGACTATCGCATGACGATGATGTGGGACATCGGCTGGCGGGTTGATCACGCCGCGCCCACCAGCGGGGAACCGCCGGCGGTGTTGTTCGCCGGGCCGCCATTCGTCTTCACCGGGGGATTCAACAATCTGGTGATCCAGGCGCCGGAGCTGGAGATGTCGGACGTTCCGGAGCCGATCGGGCCGGAGACGAACCTGGCCCTGCCGGAGGGGACGATGCTCGTGATCGTCGCGGAGCGGGAGGGGGAGCGGTGCGCGGCGGAGGCGCTGCTGCCGAGATCGCGGGTGGCCGAGGCGCGGGCACGGGACGGATCGCTGCTCTACCTCGCGCTCTACCGGGAGCCGCTGGAGGGATGGTCGACCGCCCAGACGCCCGCCGGCTCGACGTTCGAGCTCGTCACCGCTTCGCCTTGCGGGGACCCGACGGATTTCGATCCAGTCAGTCGATAGTGGCGCCCGTGCCCGGTTCTTGCGGAATGGCGGGAGGCACCCGGGCCGTGGTGGCCCGAGGGATCAATCCGAGGCATTCACGAAGGATCGAGGTCCATGGAGCAGTTTCTGCCGATATCGACGCCATCACCCGCGAGGTGGTGGCAAGCCGGCGTGATCTACCAGGTCTACCCGCGCTCGTTTCAGGACACGGACGGTGACGGAGTCGGGGACCTGCCGGGCATCATCGAGCGCCTCGACTATCTGGCAGGGCTTGGTATCGACGCCATCTGGGTGTCGCCCTTCTACCCGTCGCCGATGAAGGACTTTGGCTACGACATCAGTGACTACCGTGGGGTTGATCCGCTGTTCGGCACGATGGAGGACGCGAAGCGGCTGATCCGGGAGGCGCACGACCGCGACCTCAAGGTGATCATCGACTACGTGCCGAACCACACGTCCGATCAGCATTCCTGGTTCATCGAGTCCCGGTCGTCGCGAGACAACCCGAAGCGGGACTGGTACATCTGGCACGATCCGGCCGAGGACGGCGGCGTGCCCAACAACTGGCTGTCGGAGTTCGGCGGCAACGCCTGGGAGTGGGACGAGCAGACCGAGCAGTACTACCTGCACAGCTTCCTCAAGGCGCAGCCGGACCTCAACTGGCGCAACACCGATGTCCGACGCGAGATGATGGACGTACTGCGCTTCTGGCTGGGCCTCGGTGTCGACGGCTTCCGCATCGACGTGCTCTGGAAGGTGATCAAGGACGATCAGTTCCGGGACAACCCACCGAACCCGAACTATGACCCGGACCTGCCCCAGTCCGAGAAACACCTCAGGGTCTACAGCGAGAACCGGCCCGAGGTGCATGATGTCGCGGCCCTGATGCGCGACACCATGGAGGAGTACGGGCATCGGGTGCTGGTCGGCGAGATCTATCTCGATCTCGACGAGCTGGTGAGCTACTACGGCGAGAACCGCGAAGGCGTGCATCTGCCGTTCAACTTTTCGCTGATCCTCCACCCATGGGATGCAGCGAAGGTCAAGGATCTGATCCTGCGCTACGAAGATCAGCTGAAGAAGGGCATGTGGCCGAACTGGGTGCTGGGCAACCATGACCAGTCCCGGCTGGTGAGCAGGATCGGCGCCGAGCAGGCTCCGATCGCGGCGATGCTGCTGCTCACGCTGCGCGGCACGCCGACGATCTACTACGGGGAGGAGATCGGCATGC
>DASYWL010000150.1:0-10545 GCA_035936055.1 Thermomicrobiales bacterium | reverse complement strand
CCATAGCCCTTCCTGGCGAGCGAGCAGGGGCGCCGATTGCGAACATTCGGTCGACCTCACCAAAGGACAACTACAGCATTTGGGGATGTCCAGTCTTGTCGGTCGTGCGCTCCTCCGCGTCGAGAGCCGCCACCAAGCTATGAGCCGTAAGCCGCCGTCAATTCGAGCTGGATATTGTCCGGGTCGCGGAAGGCCAGGATGTATATCTGAAACGCGTCGCCGAGGTCGGTGATCTCGCCCCGCGAGATGCCCCGCTCATCCAGAAGCTGAACTGCCCGCTCCAGCTCGGCCCGGCTGGCGACCTGAAAGCTGAGATGGTCGAGCCCCACGCGGGCTTCGTCGAAGCGATCGTCTGCGGGCGCGCGACTCGGATCGGGACTGGGACCGATCCCCAATCCAATCGCCCCATTGGTCAGGAAGACGCCCGACGGCAGATCCACGACGTGCTCGAAGTTCAGCACCTCTGTGTAGAAGGCCCGGCTGCGCTCCACGTCGGTGACGGTCAGCCGGAGGTGATGGATCGCTCCAGCGGCGATGGGCTGGGACACGGCCTTGCTCCTTTGCATATGACTCGCGATCTCAACACAGATGGGAACCCATCCGCATCATACATCACGAGCAGGCCGCTGCTTCTCCACCCTGTCGCAGCAGGTTATTCGGATATGAGCACGCGAGAAGCGTGGACGTCAGATGCTGCAGTATGGGCCCATGAATCCAGTGACGTGACTCGCACGGCCTTCATGAACAAGGAGCACTGAGGTATGGCAGTTACCCGACCGGAAGACGAAACGCAGGTTACCTTCGAACTCGACGGCACCACCTACTCCACCGTCGCAAAGCGCGGACAGATCATCCACGAGCCGTTCCACCACGCGTTGCCGCCAGAACTCACCGTCGGACACCGGCTCACCTTCGCCGCCCTCAACGGTGACGAGTTCTTCGCGGACAACTTAGTCGGCGACGTCGAGGACACCTACGGCGAGGTCCGGCTCATCACGCAGGCGATGGCGATCGCGGAGTCCAAGGGCGAGTGGAAGACGATCGGCTTCGACCACCTCGCGATCACCTTGGCCGACCGTGCCGACGCCCGCGACTTCTTCCGCGATGTCGTCGGGATGCAGGTGATGTGCGACGACCCACATCTGACCGTGATGGCCACTGGCCCGACGGCGCTCTTCCTCTTCGACGCCGGGCAGGATGACGCCCCACTGACGACGAGTCAGGCATCGCAAATCCACCACATCGGGTTCATTGTCGACAATTTGAAGCACGCCTACACCCATCTGCAGGAGCACAAGGACCGGCTGGAGAGTGATTTCACCCTGCTGGACCGCGACGAGCGCTGGAGCCTCTACTTCTTCTACCGCAACGGCGACGTGCGGTTCATGATCCAGTTCTCAGAGGTCAAGCAGGCCGCGCGCAGCTTCACGACGCCGGAGAAGAAGGCCTTCGCGGACTACCTCTACGACTACACCAGCCGACCGTACGGCCTCCGGTTCGACGCATCCGACACCACTGACGCGTGACACGCGACTGTCGTCTCGTGCTGCTGGCAGACGACCTCGATGTCCCCTGCACGCAACACCCCCGCGGCCACATGGCCGCGGGGGTGTTCTTCCACGCATTCTGGCTCGCTGCCTGGGATTACGCGGGGGCGGCGGCCCCCTCGACGCGAATCACCTGGCCAGCGGGCATACCCGGGCCGGACATAAGGCTGTTGATCACCACGTACATGTTGCCGGCGACGTCGAAGTTGATCCCATGCGGCGTCATTACGTTCTCGACCACCGGCTCCACCGTGCCGTCGGCGTAGACGCGCACGACGCGGCCCGGTGCCGGCATGCCCGACTCGTCAAACCCGCCGAACAGCTCGCTGGCGTACAGCTGCGCATCCGGGCCGATGCCCAGAGCGACGTTGAAGAAGAGCGCGCCACCGGCGGCGCTGAAGGTGCCATCGGGGTTGAGCTGCAGCACCGACGGTGCGCCTTCCGGCCAGCCCTCGCTCAGCAGACCGACCAAGGTGCTGCCGTCGACGACTGCAACATCGGTCGGCACCGGCTGGCGCTCGGCCTGTTCGGCTGGCGCGGCCTCGGCGCCGGGAAGCTGGCCCAGAGGCGGCACCACGGCCAGCAGCTGGAATGTGCCCGTGGCCGGATCGACCGTGTAGATCGTGTTCCCGCCAGCGTCGGCAACCAACAGCTGGCCGCCGGCCGCGGTGGTCATCCCGTAGAGGTTCGGGTTGACATCAGTGCCGTCCGGGTTGTTGTCGATCTCATACTGCCCAAGATACGCGATCAACTCGGTCGTGCCGGCGGCAGGATCGAGCCGGTGGACGGAGTTCTCTCCTGCCAACGGATCGATGCCTGCCTCAATGGCGATACCGCCACCGATGTCGAAGTAGACCTCGCCGTTCGCGATCGTGATCCCGTTCGGGCCGGCACCGTCACTGTATGACGCGAGACCGCTGGCAACCACCGACTGGGTGCCGTCTGGCGTCACCTGCGTGATCTGGCCGGTGAAGCCACGTGTGGAGGGTGGCCGCGGCGGCGCCTCGACCGGTGTCGCGTCCACCGCGAGCGCAGCCGGTGTGCCCTCCTCAAGCTCAGCCGTGCCGACTTCCGGCTGGCCGATTACTTCATCACCGCCGATACCATTCTCGGTGATGTAGAGTGTGCCGTCGTCGGCCACCGCTATGAACCGCGGGTTGACGAGCCCGCTGGCCACCACCACCGCGTTCTCGGGCAGCCCGACACCCGCCCCTGTGATAGGGGTGGCGTCCTGGGCGAAGACCGACTTGCTGGCCGGCAGCCCGGCGGCAAGACCGGCAGACATGACAGCGGCGGACTTCACGAACGTACGACGTGAGGTATTCCTGATCATGCTAAACACTCCTGATATCGAGTCGATACGGGACCGATCCAACCAAATAGCCCCGAAAGCTCGTCACGACCTGTCGACAGCCCGGGAACTGGTCTGTCTCACCGTTTGTCGCCCACCGACCGTCGCACCGAACTCATGGCCGGTCAAACCGGACGGAACCTGAAAATGGAAGACGCAATCCCGCATCTACCGATGAGGCGTTTCACAGGCGCACCGGAAATGGCATGATCTCCGGTGTCGCCACGACGACAATCTTGTCGCACACCGCGTGCCAGCCAGCAGGGATGGCCCTGACCATGGCCGGCCAGGTCGCACTCCCGGTCGTCAAACCGCAGCTCTCCACGAAACCCCACTGTCTCATAAAGCCGCCGTACCGGTTCACTGCCCGTATCAGTGGCGAACACCGCGGTCGCCCGCTCCGCGCCCATCTCGCACAGCCAACGCAACGCCGCGAGCAGTCACGGCTGGCCGTGGCCCTGCCAGCAGAGCCGAGCCAACGGGCCAACGGTTCGAGAACGGCGTGTAGAAATTGGGGGTTGACACCTCAGCGAGCCCGGATATGATCGCACCTATTGCCACAATCAAATCTGTAGAGGGGTCATGGCAGGTGGGCTAGCCTCGATCGGTAACAGATTCTGTTGAGTGGCGCATCAGGGAGGTCCCGGATGGACACAAGCCGCGGCAAGATGACACGACGTGACGTAGTGCAGCGATCAGCCGGTATCGGCGTCGGTGTTGCTACAGCCGGCATGTTCGCCGGCGCACCAGGAATGGCCGCCGCCCTGCGTCGTCAGGACGGGGGTGAAGGCAACTACGGCGGGCGGCTGCGCGTCGGAATTATGGGTGAGCCGCCGACCCTCGACGAGCACCAGACCACGGCGGGCATCGTCGCCGAGGTCACCTACCCCATGTACGAGACGCTCTTCACCTACGACGCCAACTATCAGGCGATCCCCATGCTCGTCGAGACCCATACGATGAGCGAGGATGGGCTCACCCATACGATGAAACTGCGGGAAGGAATCACCTTCCACAATGGCGAGCCGATGACCGCTGCCGACGTCCATGCCTCCGTGACGCGCTGGGCACAGATCAGCGGCGTGGGGTCAAACCTGTTCGAAGCGGTCGATGAGTTCGTCGAAGTGGATGAGCACACTGTCGAGTTCCGGCTCAGCCGGCCCTACGGCACGATTCTGATCGCACTCGCGCACAACACGCAGGCGTGCACGATCCACCCGAAGGCCATCATGGAGGAAGCCGGCACCGAACCACTGAGCCGGGACGAGCAACTCATCGGCACCGGGCCGTACATGCTCTCCGCGCGCCAGGCCGACGCCTACATTCGGCAGGTTCGCTTCGAAGACTATGTGTCGCGTGATGAGCCCATCAATGGCTACGGTGGCGCCAAGTACGCCTACGTCGACGAGATCGAGTTCATCCCGGTCCCGGACGAGGCCGCGCGCGTGGCCGGCCTGCAGGCGGGCGACTACGAGATCGCGCTCGAAATCTCCAACGATCAGTACGAGCTGCTCAGGGAGACGCCGGGCGTCGTCGCCCAGATTCAGGAGCCGACCAACTTCGAGGTCTTCTTCCTCAACTGGCGCTCGCCACTGATGAGCAACCTTGCGCTCAGGCAGGCGTTCCAAGCGGCCCTGGCCCACGAGCCGATTCTCACGGCCGCGCGTGGCGGCGACCCCTTCACCCGGCTCGATCCCGGGTGGATGATGCAGCAGACCACGTTCCACACCACGGCGGGCGAGGAGCACTACAACGTCAACGACCCCGAGCTGGCGCGGCAGAAGCTCGAGGAGGCCGGCTACGATGGCACGCCGGTGCGGTTCATGACCACACAGGAGTACCCGCAGTTCTACAGCGCCAGCGTCATCGCCCAGCAACAGCTGGAGGCGGTCGGCTTCACCATCGACCTGCAGGTGATCGACTGGGCGACCCTGATCGAGCGGCGTGCCCAGGAGGACGAGTGGGACGTCTTCTGCACCAGCCATGGCTTCGTGCCGGACCCGAGCCAGATCACCCTTGTGGGCCAGATGGGCGTCTACCCCGGCTGGTACGACTCGGAGGAGAGCCTGGCTTTGGCCGAGGAGTTGCTCGCCGAGCAGGACTTCGAAACGCGCTACTCCATCTGGGAGGAATTGCAGCGCAACATCTACACCGAAATCCCGGCGATCAAGGTGGGTGATGCGGCATCGGCCAGCTACTTCTCCGAGCGCCTCGGGAACTGGATCGAGCAGGTCGAGCGCGGTGTGCCCTACTGGAACCTGTGGCTGGAGGACGCCTAGCGTTCACCAGGCCCCGTCATCCTGAGCCGACAAGGCGCATCAGCGCCGCCGTCGTGACGAAGGATCCCCGGCCCTGCCGTTTGGCAGGGCCGGCCTCATTGCTCCCATCGCTCTCATCTTGAATCCGAATGAATCGTTGGGGCAATCGACCCGCAGGGGGCCCCACTGTCCGCCCCTGCTCATGCCCCGAACAGCGTCTGCAGCCGGTCCCGAACGAGATCGGCCTCGTCGTCGCTTAGGGCCATCGGGTTGATGGTGACGGTGCCGAGCTCGGCGCGGGACTCGGCCACCGCGACCCGCGGGTCGCCCGCCATCAGCCGATTGGCGGTATCGTAGGCCGTGAACCCCACGACATCGGCATCGATATCGACCGCCAGCAGCGGCACGGGTTGGCGTGTGCCGAGTTCGCGATGCACCTCCAGTCCCGCGATCGCCTCGAGCGGCTCGGCGATGTGGGCCAGCATCCCCTCCCAGCGCCGGACATCGGCCGAATCGTCCCCGGCGACATACCGGCGCAGCGCGACGATGAGTCCGGCGATCTCCTCGCGGCCCACCTTCATCGCCCGGCCGATCCCGTGGTGCGGGATCCCGCACAGCATGCCCGTTTCCACCTGGTTGCGGCGGTTCCAGGTCGGCATCCGCACGTCCATGTCGAGGTGTTGCAGCGCGGCGGAGGTGATCAGGTCCGCCCGGCCGGCGAGGATGCCGCTCGCCTGCGGCCCGCCAATCGCCTTCCCGCCCGAGTAGACAACGAGGTCGGCTCCCTCGGCGATGAAGCGCCGCAGGTTGCTGCGTGGGGGCAGCGCGGCGGAGGCATCGACGATGACCGGCAGGTCGTGTCGGCGCGCGATCTCGGCGACCTCCGGCAGGGAGAGCGTGCCGGGGGTATCGAGGATGGGACAGGCGATCGCCGCGGTGCGCTCGGTGATGGCGGCCTCGATCTGCCATGGATAGGTCCCGCCCGCGCCCGGATAGCCGAGGTAGCCGGCCTCGACAAAGGTGATACCGGCGGCGCGCAGGGCGTGGTCGTAGGCGTTGCGGTGGCCGCGCTGCACCACGATCTCGTTCCGGAGTCCGGTGGTGTCGGGCAACCGGTCCATCGCGGCGGGGTCGAGCCCGGCAACGCAGGCCGCCGCCGCGAGGGTGAGCCCGGCAGCCGCGCCGGACACGACGTAGCCAGCCTCTGCGCCGGTTACCTCGGCGATCACCGCACCGGCCCGCTGCTGCAGCTCGTCCATCACCACGTTGGAGGCGGCCGCCTCGACCATCGCATCGAGCACCTCCGGCGCCACGCGGTTGCCCCCCAGCCGCGTCAGTGATCCGGCCGCGTTGATCACCGGCGTCACCCCCAGCTCGTCGTAGAACCCCATGTCTTCCTCCCGTTCCGTGCGGACGCCCCCAGCCTGCCTACCTCGTTGACGCCACGTCGGACCGCCCGTAGCATCTGACCACCGGTCCGGCCGCTGAACCGGCGGTCCACGACATCATTCACGAAACACCCCGCCACGCAAGGACCAGCAATCGCGACGGGGGACAGAGGAGGAGCGGCCATGCTCATCAGACCGCCGTCCGGCAAGAAGGTGCACTGGCAGGAGATGCTGCGCCACGAGCTGCTGGAGGCCCTCGAGCAGCGGCCGGTCGTGATCGTGCCCGTCGGGTCGGTCGAGCAGCACGGCCCCCACTGCCCCATGGACGTCGATATCTCCACGCCTTACCACCTGGCGATCCGCGCCGCGGAGGCGATCGACGACTTTCCGGTGCTGGTCGCGCCGCCGGTCTTCTATGGCTTCACGCACTACAACATGGGCGAGGTCGGCACCATCACGCTCAAGCTCGAGCTATTCATCGAACTGCTGTGCGACATCGCCCGCAGCCTGTGGGCGAACGGATTTCACCGCATCATCCTGCTCAACGGGCATGGCGGCAACCAGGCCCCGACGTGGGCGGCTTCGGTGAAGCTGGCCGAGGAGGATGTCTGGGCGCTGGCGCTGACCTACTGGACCATGGCGCTGGACGAGCTCCGGGAGTGGGGCGAGGAGGAGGACGATCAGGGCAGCATCGGCCACGGCGGCAAGTGGGAGACCAGCCTGCAGCTCTACCTGCGCGGGGAGCTGGTCGCCATGGACCGGGCCGTCAAGGATGAGTGGCGCACCAAGTTCAGCCTCGAGGTGCAGCGCTACGCGAAGTTCCCCGAGCGGCGCCGGGAGATGGAGCACGGGGTGATGGGCGACCCGTTCATGGCATCGGCGGAGAAGGGCGAGCGGCTGTTCGGGGTGCTGCTGGAGCGGCTGGTCGCGCTGTGCCGGGAGTACCACGACGAGGAGCCTCCCCGCTACCGCGAGTTCGGCTCCCACTGCCCGTAATGCGTGCGGCCATGGCGCGCCAGTGTGCTCCGCGTGGCATCAGCAGATCTGTAACCCCTCCTGCCCTGAGCGGGGGCTACCGGCCCAAGTCGAATGGGTCGAAGCGTCTCTTGCTCACACAGATCCAACACTCGGAGCGTGACATGATGGCTATCCGCTGTGATACCTGCCACTTCTGCCGTGCACTGGCTCATCTGAGCCACGTCCGTCAATCTTGCACGGATCACGTGTTGACAGGTATCCAGCCTCAGATATCATTGCCCCAGTCGCCACATCCGAACCTGCGAGCGAGGCAGAGCGATCGCTCCCGCTCGAAGCGGTAACAGATTCCTGAGTGGCGCAGCAAGGAGGTTTCTCGATGAAGACCACACGCGGGAAGATGACACGACGCGATGTCGTACAACGATCGGCAGGCATCGGCGCCGGTGTCGCGGCCGCCGGCATGCTGGGCAGCGTACCGGGCGCGATGGCTGCGGCGCGACGCCAGGACGAGGGCGAAGGCAACTACGGTGGGACCCTCCGTGTCGGGATCCTCGGCGAGCCGCCAACCCTCGACGAGCACCAGACCACCGCAAACCTCGTCGCCGACGTCACCTATCCGATGTACGAGACGCTCTTCACGTACGACGAGAACTACGAGCCCGTGCCGGAGCTGGTGGAGGAGTACACCGCCAGTGAGGACGGCCTCACCCACACGATGAAGCTGCGCGAGGGCGTCACCTTCCACAACGGTGAACCGATGACGGCCGCCGACGTGCACGCCTCCGTGACCCGCTGGGCGCAGCTCAGCGGCCTCGGTGGCAACCTCTTTGAGCGCGTCAACGAGTTCGTCGAGGTCGACGAGCATACTGTCGAGTTCCGCCTCAGCGAACCGTTCGGCCCGCTGCTGACCGCGCTGGCCCACAACACGCAGGCCTGCACCATCCACCCGAAGTCTATCCTCAACGAGGCCGGCACCGAGCCGCTCAGCCGTGACGAACAGTTCATCGGCACTGGGCCGTACATGCTCTCCGAGCGCCAAGCCGATGCCTACATCCGTCTCACACGGTACGACGACTACGTATCGCGTGACGAGCCTGTCAGCGGCTACGCCGGCGCCAAGCACGCGTACGTCGACATGATCGAGCTCATCCCGGTGCCGGACGAGGCCGCCCGCGTGGCCGGTCTGCAGGCGGGCGACTACGAGATCGCCCAGGAAATCTCGAATGATCAGTACGAGATCCTGGCCGCCACTCCGGGAGTGGTGGCAGAGATCCGACCACCGGCCTATGAGGACATGTTCTTCCTCAACTGGCACTCGCCGCTGATGGGCAACCTCGCACTCCGCGAGGCCTTCCGGGCGGCCTTGGATCACGAGGCGATCATGATCGCCGCCCGCGGTGGTGGCGAGTTCACCCGGCTCGATCCGGGCTGGATGATGCGGGAGACCGTGTGGCACACCACGGCGGGCGAGGAGCACTACAACGTCAACGACCCCGAGCTGGCGCGGCAGAAGCTCGAGGAGGCCGGCTACGATGGCACCCCGGTGCGGTTCATGACCACACAGGAGTACCCGTACTTCTACAGCGCCAGTGTGATCGCCCAGCAACAGCTGGAGGCGGTCGGCTTCACCATCGACCTGCAGGTGATCGACTGGGCGACCCTGATCGAACGGCGTGCCCAGGAGGACGAGTGGGACGTCTTCGTGACCTACCACGGCCTCGTCCCCGATCCGAGCCAGCTGACGCTCGTCGGCCAAATGAGCATCTATCCCGGCTGGTGGGACTCCGAGGAGAGCTTGGCGCTCGCCGACCAGCTGCTGACGGAGGTCGACTTCGACGCGCGCTACGCCGTCTGGGAGCAGATCCAGGAGAAGATCTACACCGAGATTCCGGCAGTCAAGATCGGTGACGCTTCCATCGCCAGTTACTACTCGGAGCGGATCGGCGGCTGGATCCCAATGGTCGAGCGCGGCATTCCGTACTGGAACCTCTGGCTCGAGGAAGAGTAGCCCGAGACCCGCAGTGATTGCGTGGGGATCCAGAGCATTTCCGGATCCCCACGTGGACGTCATGGCGCAGTCGTGTAGAGCGCGCAAGCGATACCTGCCGTGCGCTGGCCGATGGACATGACAGAGGAGCCTGCGTGCTTTCCTATATATTCCGGCGACTCGTGCTCCTCATCCCGGTGATTCTCATCGTCGGGCTGGTGGTGTTCATGCTCGTCCATCTCACACCGGGGGATCCGGCGGCCGTCATCCTGGGTGATCAGGCAACACCCGAAGACGTCCAGGAGCTCAGGGACCAGTTGGGGCTCAACGACCCTCTGCCGGTCCAGTTCGTCTCCTGGTTCACCGGCGTCCTGCGCCTCGATTTCGGAGACTCGCTCTTCCTCGGCGTGCCGGTGACCGAGGCACTGCTCGACCGGGTGCAGCCGACCGGACTGCTCACCCTCTATGCCCTGATCGTGCAACTGGTCATCGGGGTGCCACTCGGCGTGATTTCCGCGCTCAAGAGCGGAACCGTCGTCGATCGCCTGATGACCGCGCTTGCCATCAGCGGCGCCGCCATTCCGAACTTCTTCCTTGGCATCATGCTGATCCTGGTGTTCGCGGTGACGCTCCAGTGGCTGCCGTCGGTCGGCTACGTCTCGCCGTTCGAGGACCCATGGGAACACATCCAGCGCATGTTCATGCCCGCCTTCGCGCTGGGATTCTCCACGGCAGGATTGCTGGCGCGACTCATCCGCTCGTCAATGCTCGATGTGCTGAACGAGGACTATGTCCGCACGGCGATGGCGAAAGGACTGGCCCGCCGCGATGTCGTGATCCGCCACGCACTGCGGAACGCACTCGTGCCGGCAATCACGGTGGTCGGCACATCGATCGCGGCGCTGCTCGGCGGCGCGGTCGTGACGGAAACCGTGTTCACCATTCCGGGGATGGGCCGATTGGTGGTGCAGAGCATCGGGCGTCGCGACTACCCCATCATTCAGGGTGCGGTGATGGCCATCGCCGTGACCTACGT